>NZ_JBQHWA010000003.1:0-143771 GCF_052064225.1 Blautia massiliensis (ex Liu et al. 2021)
CTGGTTCTCTAATCCTGCTCAGATTACGGCAATCAAGCGCAAAGGAATGGATGTGATTGCCATGATCAAGAAAAGCAGTCGGATCAAGTATTAAAGAGGGCAAAAGATTTTAGGACACGTCAATATCAATATAACTATGATCTATGCAAAAGTATCAGACGCGGATATCAAAATGTCACACATGAAATATGCAATTTAGAGAGCTGAAAAGCTCTCTTTTTTGAAAGGAGAAGACTATGAAAATCAGAGCAGAGCCGGAAGGCTCTTATTTTTATACAAAATTGCGCCGGCGCAACACCGGAGAAAGCGTGAATAATTGAAAGAAATACTCACACAAACATATCTTATCGCATTGCCGATTTTGCTTGGTTATATCGTCTGGCTTCTGAAAAATCAGAAGAAAGATCGAGACGCAAACAGTAAGGGAACTATGCTCTTGCTTCGCGTCCAGATGATTGAGTATCACTCAAAGTATACGAAGATGGGAGATATTCCGTCATACGCATATCAGAATTTCTGCGAAATGTACGAAGCCTACCACAGACTTGGTGGAAATGGCATGGTAACAAAAATGAAACAGGAAATTGAAGAACTGCATATCAAAAGAAAAGGAGAATGACTATGAATATTAACACTATCACACAGTATGTAACTTACGCCCTGGCCCTGATCGGAATCCTGGCATTTATCGTTTCAGCAATCGTGCAGGTGATCAAAGATCTTCCAGGCCTGAAGAACATTCAGACCAGTATTGTTGCCCTTGTAGCATCCCTGATTCTGTGCCCGGTAGCATTACTGATTCTGTGCACATATTATAAAACTGCAATAACCTGGTATTACATTGTAGCATCTGTGATTGCAGCATTTATCGTGTATCTGGTTGCAACCGGAGGCTGGGAGAAAGTCAAGGAGATCTGGGAAAGAACAAAATATAAAAATTCAGAGGGTGAGTGATCACCCTCACAGGAGGAAAATATGATAAAGATCATGGGAACCCCACAGGCCAGCATTGAACAGATGAAGGTTTACATCAAAAAAGTAAATCCACAGGTGTCCGATTCGGTCACAAAGATGATTTCTCTGTATATCACGGAAGGCACGGCAGAGGGCGTGCGTGGTGACATTGCTTTTGCCCAGTCCTGTTTGGAAACAGGAAACTTCACGTTTTCGGGATCAGCAGTAACACTTGATCAGAACAATTTCTGTGGATTAGGTGTGAACGCCACAGGAAAGAAAGGCTACAGCTTTAAAACTGCGAAAGAAGGTATCCGGGCACAGATCCAGCACCTGCAGGCATATGCTTGTACAGATCGGTTAAAACAGAAATGTATTGATCCGCGCTATACATACGTGTCGAGAGGAGGCGCAGAGTATGTCGAGCATCTCGGCACGCATGAAAACCCGAAGGGCCAGGGCTGGGCATCCGGACAGAACTACGGCCAGAAGATCATCAACATTCTGAACAGCATATTATCAATTAAGACAGAGAAGGAGAATGATACTATGAATATCAATACAAGCTTTATCAGCAATAATAACAGCTATGCAGGTCAGACACCGGTGTATATTGTTATTCACAACACAGACAACTATGCAAAGGGAGCAAATGCAAAAGCACACGCAAAGGCCCAGCATGATGGAAATTTTAAAGGCTACTCCGCGCATGTATTCGTTGATGATACAGAAGCATACCAGGCACTTCCGTATGATCGTGGCGCGTGGCATGTAGGAGTTAATTATGGCGACCGTTTGTTCGGGACAGTCAACAACAGAAATGCGGTAGGAATCGAGATGTGCGTCCAGGAGGGCTACAATTACGAGAAAGCATTCCAGAATACAGTCCAGGTATGCAAACAGATCATGAAACAGCTGGGAATCCCGTCAGACAGAGTTGTACAGCATTATGATGTATGCGCCAAGAACTGCCCGTCAGCAATCCGGGCCAAGGGTGACTGGAATCGTTTCAAGCAGCTGATCGGAGCCAAGACCACCACGGCAACAGTAGATAAATACTACCGCACAAGAAAATCCTGGGCTGACAGTAAGAGCCAGATCGGAGCATATAAGAGTCTTGAAAATGCAAAGAAAGAATGGAAAGAAGGCTACACCATCTACGACTGGAACGGAAAAGCGGTGTATCCAGTGGAAAAGACAAGTGCAATAACACTGACAAAAGAAATTAAGGTTCAGCTTCCGGTTATTAAAAAAGGCAGCTCCGGAGCAGCAGTATCTTCCCTGCAGGCCGTGCTTGGTGTTGAAGTAGACGGTTCTTTCGGAAACGATACAGAAACATCTTTGAAAGTATTCCAGAAAAACGTTGCTATTACTGCAGATGGCTCATGCGGAATAGACACCTGGACAAAGGTGATTGAACACATGAAAGCCAACACAAAATAAGTATAAGAACGGGTAAGAATGAAGCGATAGCTAACAAATAGCTAACATTATGTGGAAAAAGCATGAAAATAAAGGAACAGCTGTTTCCGTACAGGAAGCTGCTGACGCTGGCAAATTCTGATTTCAGATAACGAAAAATAGTGTGAAAGGCTGTAAACTTTAGGGTTTATGGCCTTTTTCTTTTTGCTCTGCAATAGAACAAAATATTCTCAAAAAGTGCGAAAACAGTAATAGTGAACACGTAGCTAACATTTTTGGGGAATTTATGAAATATTTTTTGGAGAAATTCATAAAATAAATCAAAGCGGCAGGGGAGATACTGAGAATATTTATGGAAGCGCTTGTGGATTATATTAAACCGGAATTGCTGATCACAGCGATCGCTTTGTATTTTATGGGAATCGCACTGAAGGAGGCTCAGGCTGTGAAGGATAAATATATTCCGCTGATACTGGGGTGTGCAGGGATCCTTATATGCGGAATTTATGTTTTTGCTACCTGTTCCTGTAAAAATGCACAGGATATTGCAATGGCAGTATTTACATCCACGACACAGGGAGTCCTGGTGGCGGGGCTTTCTACATATGTGAACCAGCTGATCAAACAGCTGGAAAAAGATGAATAATGGATTTTGTAAGGTAGTTTCAGATACTTGCAGCAGCTGCAGGAACTTATGCGCCAGAAGAAAGCCGTTCAGAACAGGATGCAGGTAATTTGCGGAAATGCCATAATTGAGAGTAGGAGAAAATATATCATAAAAAGGAAGGATACATCATGCATGAGCAGATGCATCCTTCCTTTTTGAATTGGTTATTTATGCATTTTTCAGTGCCTGATCCAGATCTTTGATAATATCATCCACATTTTCGATACCAATGGAAAGACGGATCATTCCGGGAGAAACTCCTGCTTCAACCAGCTGCTCGTCGTTCATCTGACGGTGGGTATGGCTGGCTGGGTGAAGGACCATAGTGATGGAAGCAGCAACATGAGTTGCGATGGTGGCAAGCTTCAGACTGTCCATAAAACGGACTGCTGCATCACGGCCACCGGTCAGTTCAAAGGAGATAACGCCGCAGGTACGGCCATCCTTCATATATTTCTGAGCCAGTGCGTGATATTTATCCTCCGGAAGTCCTGCATAATTTACATGAGAAACCTTTTCGTGTGCGTTTAGGTATTCTGCGATCTTCTGGGCGTTGGAGCAATGGCGTTCAACACGCAGTGGAAGCGTTTCCAGGCCGAGGTTCAGAAGGAAGCAGTTCATCGGAGACGGAATAGAGCCCAGATCACGCATCAGCTGGGAAGTAGCCTTAGTGATGTAAGCTTTTTTTCCAAACTGCTTTGTATAGACAACACCGTGATAGGATTCATCCGGCTCTGTCAGACCGTGATATTTATGGCCATAGGCGTCCCAGTCGAAGTTACCGCTGTCGACAATGGCACCGCCTACCTGAACGGCATGTCCGTCCATATATTTAGTGGTGGAGTGGGTAACGATATCTGCACCCCACTCGAAGGGACGGCAGTTTACCGGTGTGGCAAAGGTGTTATCCACAATAAGAGGCACGCCGTTCTGGTGTGCAACGTGTGCAAATTTCTCGATGTCCAGGACGACCAGAGCCGGATTGGCGATGGTTTCTGCAAAGAGAACCTTTGTGTTCGGTTTAAATGCGGCAGCAATTTCTTCTTCTGTTGCATCGGTATCAACAAAGGTGCAGTCAATGCCGAGCTTCTTGAAGGTGACGGCAAGAAGGTTGAAGGTTCCTCCGTAAATGGTAGAAGCGGCAACAACGTGATCGCCTGCCTCACAGATATTAAATACTGCGTAGAAGTTGGCTGCCTGTCCGGAAGAAGTCAGGATCGCAGCAACACCGCCTTCCAGATCTGCGATCTTTGCAGCTACGGCATCGTTGGTCGGGTTCTGGAGACGGGTGTAAAAATATCCGTCTGCCTTCAGATCAAATAACTGGCCCATTTCGTCAGTGGTGTCATATTTGTAAGTAGTGCTTTGATAGACAGGAAGTGCACAGGGCTCGCCCTTGGATGGGGTATAGCCGGAGTGGATACATTTAGTTTCTAAATTATAGTCGCTCATAGGGATAAGTCCTTTCTACTGTGTTTTTCGTATGAATTTAACCGAATCAGGGAAGTTTGCCTGCGTTTCAGGGATTTCTGAGAGAAGCTTTGATCCTTACAGTTCGGCTAAATAAAGTATGAAAAATGCATTTGTGTATTTTAAATAAAACTACATATAAGTATAACTCTTTATGTGTTGAAATACAATAATATTCTACATAAACTCTACTAGGGTATAAGGGAAATAAAATATTGCGTTCTGGTGCACATAATAAAACACTATATGATCAACGTTTGTAATAAGCATAGTAAGTCATTTTATAGATGCAAAAATGTGAGTGAATGCCGAAAAAATACTGTAAAACAAACAAAATATGTGAATAAAGTAACAAATAGTGAAAATCGCATAAAAACAAAATGAAAATTTTGTACAAAAAAGACATTGCGTTCACGTGCACAAAATGATAATATAACATCATCAAAAAGAACACAAAAACAGAAAACAATAAAAAAATGAACGGAGGAATTTAAAATGTTAAGAGTAGGAGTTATCGGATGCGGCGGAATGGGAAGAGATCATATCAGAAGACTGACAGAGAAGATCCAGGGAGCAGAAGTAGTAGCTGTTTCCGATGTATTTGAGGAAAGTGCCAGGAAAGCAGCCGAGATCTGCGGAGCAAAAGTCTATGCAGACAGTAAGGAGCTCATCAATGCAGAGAACGTAGATGCAGTATTTATCGTATCTCCGGGCTTCGCACATGTAGATTCTCTTCTTCAGGCGATCGAGGCCGGCAAGAGGATTTTCTGTGAGAAACCATTATGTACAACTGCTGAGGACTGCCTGAAAGTAGTAAAGGCAGAGGAGGCAGCCGGCAAACATCTCATCCAGCTTGGATTTATGAGACGCTATGACAAGGGATATCAGCAGATCAAGGAAGCGCTTGCAACCGGAGAATACGGCGAGCCGCTGATCCTTCACTGTACACACAGAAATCCGGAGGTAGGTACCAATTACAACACACCAATGGCTGTGCACGATACCGCAATCCATGAGATCGATGTCCTTCACTGGCTTGTAGATGATGAGTATGAATCAGCACAGGTAGTAATGCCAAGAGTGACGAAATATTCCCACTCTGAGCTGAAGGATCCGCAGATCATGATGCTCCGTACTAAAAAAGGTGTATGCATTGATGTAGAAGTATTTGTAAACTGCAAGTTCGGATATGACATCAACTGTGAAGTTGTATGTGAGGACGGTGCACTGAAAATGGCACAGCCGGCTTATCCGTCTATCCGCAAGAATGCGGCAGTGTCCACTGCTATTGACATAGACTGCTTCGTAAGATTTAAAGACGCTTATGATAAAGAGGTTCAGGACTGGGTTGATAATGCAGAGGCAGGAGTGATCACAGGACCGAATGCATGGGATGGATACCTGGCAGCGATCACTGCAGATGCTCTTGTAAAAGCGCAGGAAACCGGACAGATCGAGAAAATCGTTTCAGCAGTTGAGAAGCCGGAATTTTATAAATAAATATATTTTACGAGCTCCACCTCATCAAGTGTGAGTTATCATACCAACTTATTGCTACAGACTTCCCCAATGAGTCTGCGGCGGCAGTTACCGGCAGGATCCGATTCCGCTTCGGCTTTGTTGAAACTGCAGTGGAAAACCTGCCGGTGAGATTAACCGTAAAAATTGGCTGAAAAGTAAAAACATATGGAGGGTATTGAAGATGAAATTAGGATTTAATGAAGCAACTGCACTGGAATGTAAAGGACAGTCTCTTATGGCAGACCTGGAGATGTGCGAGAAATATGGTTTTGATTATATTGAGATCCGCTTTGACTGCGTAAAGGACTATCTTAAAGAGCATACACTGGAAGAACTTGCAGACTGGTTTAAGAATCATCATCTGAAACCATGGGCATACAACACTCTGATCTTCTTTAACCAGAGAGATGAGGCAGGGGAAAAAGAGATTGACAAAGAAGTTGATTTTATCCTGAAGGTTTCCAAAGCGATCGGAATGAAAATGCTGATCACCGTTCCAAGCTTTGATGTAAAAGACAAATCTGTCAGTGAGATCAAAGAAGAAGCAGTTGCACGTCTTCGTTATCTTTCCGATAAGGTTGGCGCGGATATGAAGATCTCCTTGGAGTTCTGTGGTGCACCGAACTGCTCCATCAACCAGTTTGGAACAGCCTATGATGTGGTAAAAGCAGTAGACAGAGATAATGTAGGCGTTACCGTGGATACCTTCCATTTCCATGAGATGTGCTCCCGCCTTGAGGACCTGAGAGCTGCTGATGGCAAGAAGATTTTTGCATACCATTTAAATGACTGTGAGGATCTTCCGCTTGGCTCCTGCGGAGACGACAAGAGACTGTGGCCGGGTGAGGGTGTTGTAGATCATGCAGGAATCGCAGCTGCACTGAAGGAGATCGGTTTTGATGGCGTTTGCACCATCGAAGAGTTCCGTCCGGAATACTATGCAATGAGTCATGAGGACAACGTGAAAAAGGCTGCGGAAGTTACCAGAGACTTTGTGCAGAAATATTTCGGATAATTCATTCAGAAAGGTCCGACCTTAAACCGATAGGAGGTAGATACTATGGCTGGTAAGGGAATCCCTGAATTGTTGAATTACAAGCAGAAGGGGAAAGACTTGAATGAATTCATCAAGGTTCCGTTGTCGGAAAAGCTGGCATACTGTTTTGGTGATCCGGCACTGACCTTGATGTATACCATGACTACAACTCTGCTGATCTATTTTTATACCAACGTTGTTGGAATATCAGCAGGTGCGGTAGGAATGATCATGCTTTTGTCCCGTGTTTTTGATGGATTTTCCGATGTGCTGATGGGAACTATTATCGACCGGACTCATTCCAAGTATGGAAAAGCCAGGATCTGGATCTTAAGACTTGCGGTTCCTTATGCGCTGGCAGCGGTGCTTTTGTTCACCATGCCGCCAATGGGAAATATGGGAAAGATCATCTATGCTTTTGTTACCTATAATATCATGAATACGGTTGTATACACTGCTATCAGCCAGCCATTCCATGCACTGGGATCTCTGATGAGCCGTGACCGTCGTGAACGTGATGTGATCTGTAACATCCGCATGGTATTGTCGATCACAGCAAGTATGATCATTACTGCGTTCACACTGCCGCTGATCAATGTCGTAGCGAATATTACCGGCAATCAGCAGATGGCCTGGATCCTGGTAACTGCCGGCTATGCGATCATTTCTGTCGGTGTACTTGTGAATACTTATATGGTCTGTACAGAGCGTGTTTCTGCAGCAAAACAGGAAAAGGAAGATATTCCTTTTGTGGAAGCATTTAAAGCAACTGTTACCAACCGGTATTTCCTTATCGCTCTGGGGCTGATGATCTTTTATACCGCATATCAGATCATTATCGGAACGGACCTTACCTATTACTGCCAGTATGTACTCGGAAATGTAGACCTCGTCATGCCTCTTTCCGCAGCTGAGAAACTGGCAACTGTGGTAGGAATTGCCCTTCTGCCGAAGGTACTTCCCCGTTATGGAAAAAGAAATCTCATCTGTGCCGGCTGCATCCTGGGCGTTGCAGGACAGCTTCTGTTCCTGATGAATATTACCAGTGTTTCGCTTGGTGTTGTAACCTGTATCATGAGAGGTATCGGAATCGCCCCATTCTATGGTGTGCAGTATTCTCTTCCAAGCGATGCTATTGAGTATGGCCAGTGGAAAACAGGCAAGCGTGTGGAGGGTCTGATGTTCTCATCTATGAGCATGGGTCAGAAAGCCGGTTCCGGACTGACTTCTGCTATTATGGGAGGAATTCTTTCGGCGGCATACTTTGACGGAACAAAGGCGACAGCGGCAGAGCAGTCTGCAGAGGCAATCCGCGTGATCAAGGGATTTTATCTGTATGTTCCGATAGCAATCTGGGTAGTGATGTTTGTGATCGCAGCATGCTACCAGCTGGACAAAGTTTATGACAAAATGATGCGTGAACTGATCCAGCGAGAATCGGGAGAGGAAAGCGGCTCTGTGCCGGGCGAGATTCAGTCCATGCCGTTACCGGAAGCTTCCGGAAACCGGATCAACGTGGCAATTGGAAGACTGTATGGCAGCAGTGGAAGAAAGATTGCCGAGGATGTTGCAAAAGCACTGGACTGCAAGGTTTATGATCGTCAGATCATCTGTCTTATGGCAGAAAAGTTCGGTATGGAAAAAGCAGATCTGGAAAGTGTAAGGCAGTATCTGGATTCCTACAATTATGAGGATTCTGAGCTTACATTTTCCCCGTATGGACATTCATCGTCAGGTGCGGCAGCAGATTATACAGGTGTTCAGATGTTTGAGGTGCAGAGCCGGATCATCCGTGAGCTTTCTGAGAGAAGACCAGGTGTATTCCTGGGAAGATGTGCCAACTATGTGCTTCGTGGAGAGCCGCATACATACAGCTTTTTCGTTTATGCAGATGATGCTTACCGGGAAAAAGAGGGCCAGGAATATTATAAAGGCCAGTCTCTTGGAGAACTGAAGAAACGTGATCAGATCCGAAATGAATACTATGAGAAGTTTACCGGAATCCGCAGAGACGATCCCCATTATTACGATATGGTGATCAATGTATCCAAAACAGGTGCAGCCGGAGCGGCCAGCCTGATTCTTGATTATATCCGGAATAAAGAAGAGGAAAAAGGAGGGAATGCATCATGAAGATCGCATTTGACGTAGATGTTCTTGCAAAACAGATGGATATCAACCGTATGGTCCATCAGGTGGCGGACTGGGGATATAAATATATTGAACAGTCTCCGCATCCGAGGATCAATCCGTTCTATAAGCATCCGTTGTTTTCAAAAGAATGTGAACAGGAATACAGACAGGCTCTTAAAGAGACTGGCGTTGAGATTTCGTCCTTTATCGTGGTGTATCGCTGGTCTGGTCCGACGGAGGAACAGAGACAGTTTGCAGTTGCAAACTGGAAACGGATGATCCAGATCGCCGGAGATATGGGAGTGAAGGTTATCAATACAGAGCTTTCGGGTGATCCGAACCAGCAGGAGATCTGCAATGGAATGTGGTTTAGATCCATGGAGGAATTGCTTCCGCTGATCGAGCGTGAGGGTATCCGTGTGGAGATCCAGTCTCATCCTTATGATTTCTGTGAGCTGAATAATGAGACCTGTGATATGGTGAAATCCTTCCGTTCTCCAAACCTTGGTTATGTGTATTCTTCTCCTCACGGCTTCTTCTACGATGAGGGCAAAGGAGATGTGCGGTCCATGCTGAAATATGCGGGAGATGAACTGACCCATGTACTTTTTGCGGATACCTTTAACCAGACCATGGACTGCAGATACATTTTAAATCCGCCGTGGCTGAATGGCCGTGGAAAAGCGGATGTGACGGTACATCAGCATCTTGCAATGGGTGAGGGTGATGTGGATTTTGATGGTATTTTTGAAACATTGAGAGAAATGGATTTTGCCAGCAAGCAGCTGAATCCGGATGCACCGAAAGCCGGCGGCGATAACATTGCCTGCGTTTCCATGTTTGGTTTTCCGGAAAAGATGGATAAGCAGGCACCGGAAGCAAGAGAGCGGATTGAGAGAGAACTGCTGGGGAAATGATCGGGTGATCGCGGCAGATCAGAAAGAAAACTGCAATAAATGAGCAGCTGACAGTACGCAGAACGGTGAATAAGAATGATAAAATAATGAATGTGTGCAGAAACACGGTTTCCAGGATGAAAGTTTCATTGTGGAAACCGTGTTTTTTGATGTCTTTCTTTACAAAAAAACTTTACATATATCAAACAACTGTCTTGTCACATGTAAAGGACTGTGGTATTATGTGTAAGATGTTTTGAAAAAAGTTACATGATAATAAAAAAGCAGATTAGAAGCATCTGCATAATAAAGACTAGTACAGCGAAAATTAAGTTTCTGCTATATTGACGCAGCAGATGAAAAATCAGACAAGTCAATATGGCGGTTACTTAATTTTCGCTGTACTAGAAAGCAAAAGCAGGAACTCAAAAAAGAAATCCTGCAGGAAAGGTGAAAGATAATGACAGTTGCAGAAGAAATCCAGAAATTAAAAAAAGAAAAAGATGCCATCATCCTTGCACACTACTACGTGCGTCCCGAAGTACAGGATGTAGCTGACTATATAGGAGATTCCTTTTATCTCAGCAAGATCGCAGCCAGCGCGAAAGAGAAGACGATCGTGTTCTGTGGAGTAGGATTTATGGGAGAGAGCGCCAAGATCTTAAGTCCGGATAAAACTGTTCTGATGCCTGCCATGGATGCAGACTGTCCGATGGCTCATATGGCAACAGAAGAAGGCATCCGCAAGGTGCGAGAGGAATATGACGATGTGGCAGTTGTATGTTACATTAATTCCACAGCAGCATTGAAGGAGCTTTCTGATGTATGTGTTACTTCCGCAAATGCAGTAAAGATCGTAAAAGCGCTTCCGAACAAAAACATCTTTTTTATCCCGGACAGAAATCTTGCACATTTTATTGCAGAACAGGTTCCTGAGAAGAACTTTATTTATAACGAAGGTTTCTGTATTGTCCATGAATTTATGGATCCGGAAGAAGTAAAAGCAGCAAAAGAAGCGCACCCGAATGCACTGGTTCTGGCACATCCGGAATGTCCTCAGACAGTTCTGAAACAGGCTGATTACATCGGAAGCACATCCGGAATCATTAAATATGCACAGGAAAGTGACAATAAAGAGTTTATCATCTGCACAGAATGTGGCGTTCAGTACAAGCTGGAAACTACCTGCCCGGATAAAAAATTCTACTTCACAGAAACCGTACCGATCTGCAAAAACATGAAAAAAGTATTTCTGGAAAATGTTCTCCACGTTCTGAAAACCGGGGAGAATGAGGTTCATGTAACAGACGAGACACGTGAAAACGCGAAGAGACCGCTGGAGCGGATGCTGGAACTGGCAAAATAAATAAAACACATTTGTATAAAAGATTTGTCTGAGTTGGCTGAAAAGAGAAATCAAGACAGAGAGGCGAAAAGCAATGAGAATTAAAACAGACGTAGTGATCGTGGGAACAGGTGTTGCAGGTATGTTCAGTGCCTTGAAGCTTCCGCGGGACAAAAAGATCGTGATCATCACAAAAGAGGATATGAGGAGCAGTGATTCTTTTCTGGCGCAGGGCGGGATCTGTGTGCTTCGTGATGAAAACGATTACGACAGCTATTTTGAAGACACCATGAAGGCAGGACATTACGAAAACAGAAAAGAGTCGGTAGACATTATGATCCGAGGCTCCAGAGACATCATTAATGACCTTGTCGGATATGGCGTGGATTTCAAGATGGATGGAGATGATTTTGCCTATACAAGAGAAGGTGCACATTCCAGACCGAGGATCCTTTATCATGAGGATATCACAGGAAAAGAAATTTCCGAAAAACTGCTCCAGCAAGTCCTGAAGCTTGAAAATGTAACAATTCTGGAATATACTACCATGCAGGATATTCTTGTGGAAAACGGCAAATGTACAGGTCTGAAGGCAGTTTCCGCAGAAGCGAACAGGGCACGTCTTGAAGCTATGGAAGCCGAAGAAGCGGTGAAGACCCAGGAAGAGATCCAGCCGGGCGGAGAGATCCCGGTAGAGATTTATGCACAGGATACGATCCTGGCCAGCGGCGGGATCGGAGGAAGATATGCGCATTCCACCAACTATCCGCATCTCACAGGGGATGCTCTTGATATTGCAAAAAAACACAATGTGCGTCTGGAACATCTGGATTATGTGCAGATCCATCCGACAACGCTGTATTCCAAGAGACCGGGCCGCAGATTCCTGATCTCAGAATCGGTTCGAGGAGAAGGTGCAGTACTTTATAACAGCAAAAAAGAGCGTTTTGTCAATGAACTTCTTCCAAGGGATGTAGTAACAAATGCGATCCGGGAAGAAATGAAAAAAGAAGGAACAGACCACGTATGGCTTTCCATGGAAAATATTGACAAAGATACGATCCTGAATCATTTTCCGAATATTTATCAGAGGTGTCTGGAAGAAGGCTATGATGTGACAAAAGAATGCATCCCTGTTGTTCCTGCTCAGCATTATTTCATGGGCGGTATCTGGGTGGATTCTGACAGCAAGACCAGCATGGACCAGCTTTATGCAGTGGGAGAAACCAGCTGCAACGGTGTACATGGCGCGAACAGACTGGCAAGTAATTCCCTGCTGGAGAGCCTTGTATTTGCAAAACGTGCAGCCAAAGCAATCTCAGCAGAAAAGAAAAGTGCTGCAGGTGCGGCGTGAATGCAGACGGAATATAAATATCCGTATTATGAAAGACAGGAGCAGCCTTGCTTTGGAGAATAGGGCTGCTGTGATAATTAAGAAAGAGAAGGTATTGTAAAATGAATAAGATTACAATGACACTTCAGGTAGATCACCTGATCCTGGAGGCTTTAAAGGAAGATATTTCAAGCGAAGACGTTACCACAAACTCTGTTATGAAAGAAGCAGTTCCGGGAGAGGTAGATCTGATCTGTAAAGAGGATGGAATCATTGCGGGACTGGAAATCTTCAGCCGTGTATTTACGCTTCTGGATGCTGACACAAAAGTGGAGCTGTTCTGCAAGGACGGCGATGAAGTAAAAAAAGGTCAGAAAATGGGAAAAGTTACAGGAGATATCCGGGTGCTTCTTTCCGGCGAGCGTGTGGCACTGAATTATCTTCAGAGAATGAGCGGGATCGCAACCTATACACATTCGGTTGCGTCACTTCTTGAAGGAACAGGGATCACATTGCTGGATACCAGAAAAACGACGCCGAATATGCGTATTTTTGAGAAATATGCTGTTCGTGTAGGCGGCGGACAGAACCACAGATATAATCTTTCAGATGGAGTTCTTCTGAAAGACAATCACATCGGAGCAGCAGGAAGCGTTGCGAATGCTGTAAAAATGGCGCAGGAGTACGCTCCTTTTGTCCGCAAGATCGAAGTTGAGGTAGAAACTCTTGATCAGGTAAAAGAAGCTGTTGAGGCCGGCGCAGATATCATCATGCTTGATAACATGACTCCGGAGATGATGAAAGAGGCGGTGCAGCTGATCGATGGAAGAGCAAAAACTGAATGTTCCGGAAATGTTACAAAAGAAAACATTGCAAAGATCAGGGATGTTGGTGTAGACTATGTATCAAGTGGTGCATTAACGCATTCTGCACCGATCCTTGATATTTCGCTTAAGAATCTTCATCCGCTTTCCTGAAAAATACAGGATTTTACAGAATACCGAGTGCTGTGACAGGAAATACCCCGAATATCAGAAAAGAAGCGTGAATTGCCGGAAGCAGAGGCATAGCAGGTGATGTCGGGCCGGGTTGGAGAGATCGCGAGAATGAAGGAGAGAGGTATCGGAATAAAAAGTACAGGCACAGCCAGGAAAGGGGAACTTAAATGACTGGTTCAGAACGCAGGACAGCGATCATGGATCAAATTAAAAACAGTGAACGGCCGGTCTCAGGAAGTGCTCTGGCCAGAACATTTCAGGTCAGCAGACAGGTGATCGTGCAGGATATTGCGCTGATACGCGCGGAGGGGAATGATGTGATTTCCACCAACAGAGGATATATTTTTACTGCTCCCCATACTGTGAGCCGGATATTCAAGGTGCATCATACAGATGCGGATCTGGAGAACGAGCTCTGCGGGATTGTGGATCTCGGCGGAAAAGTGATCAATGTAATGGTGAATCACAGAGTTTACGGGCATATCGAGGCAGAACTGAATATCAGCTCCAGGCGCCAGGTTGAGAATTTTATGGAGGATATCCGAAGCGGCAAGTCCAGTCCTCTGAAGAATATCACATCGGATTATCATTATCATAAAGTAGAAGCAGAATCCGAGGAAATCCTGGATATGATCCAGGATATGCTGAAACGACGAGGATTTCTGATCGAAGCAGAATAGCAGAAGTCAGATATAAAAAGAAAAGATATACAGAATGAGAAAATTCTGTTAATATGAAAATATAGTGATCACGAAAATAGGAGAGGGAATCCTGCATGGCAGGGTTCCTTCTTGCACCCTGCGGAAATGTGCACCTTGTGGAAATGTACAGACAGGGAAAACAGGATGCAGATATAAGGGTGAGAAAAAATACGGCCGGATATGTATGGAGGGGGAAATGGATTATCAGAGTATGTTTACATTTATGCTGGAGATGGCAGGAACTATTGCGTTTGCTGCTTCCGGAGCTATGGTGGGGGCGCAGAGAGGAATGGATATTTTCGGAGTCTGCGTTCTTGGAGTGGTGACTGCAGTGGGCGGAGGAGCTACCAGGGATATTATCCTGGGAATCGTGCCGCCGGGAATGTTTCAGGATCCGCTGTATACCATTGTGGCAACCGTGACGTCCTGTATTGTATTTGCAGTAATGTACTGGAAGCAGGAGCTTTTGGAAGGCGGGAACCGGCTGGTCTATGATAAGGTGATGCTGGTGATGGATACGGTTGGCATTGGTGTGTTTACTGTCATGGGGGTTGATAAGGGGATTTCCCAGGGGTATATGGAAAGAACTTTTTTTCTTGTATTTCTTGGGACTGTCACAGGAGTTGGAGGTGGCCTTATCCGTGATATGATGGCAGGAGTACCGCCATATATTTTTGTGCGCCATATTTATGCCTGTGCGTCTATTGTAGGGGCCATTGCCTGTGCTTGGATATACAGGCTGTGGGGCGGAGTGCCGGCCATGGTGATCGGAACGGTAGTAGTGATCCTGATCCGGTACCTGGCGGCACATTACCGGTGGAATCTGCCGAGACTGAGAAGAGAATAAAAAAGATATGAAAAGCTCCGGAACATTTAAGGAATAATGTTCCGGAGCTTTTTGGCTTTTATTTGGTTTATATTGCGTAGAAGATTTTATCTGTTCCTCTCATAAGAGAATCATGCGTCTGTATCCTGCAGAGCCAGGAAGCCTTCCTCGCCGGTACGGATCTTGACAACGTTTTCGATATCGTAAACGAAGACCTTACCATCACCGATCTGACCGGTATGAAGAACTTCTTTTGCAGTATCAATAACCTTCTGAACCGGTACAAGACTTACAACGATCTCGATCTTAACCTTCGGACGGAGGTTCATGTCAACCTCAACACCACGATAGTAGGTTGGAGCACCCTTCTGAACACCACAGCCCATAACGTTTGTGATAGTGATACCGGTTACGCCGATCTCGTTCATAGCCTGCATAAACTCATCCAGCTTGTTCTGACGTGTGATGATAACAACCTTTGTCAGTTTGTGTACGCCGTCTGCAGGAATTTCAGGAACAGATTCAGCAGGAGCAGAAGGAGCATGTTTTACAACAGGGGCTTTTACGGAAGTTCCCATTGGAGTCGGAGCCTTTGTCATGGTATCCTGTACAAAGAATCCATCGTATGCACTTGCGAGGCCATGCTCTTTCATATCCAGACCTGCGATCTCTTCTTCAGCGGAAACACGAAGGCCGATCGTGTGTTTGATCACCTGGAAGATAATTGTCATAGTAACAGCAACCCATGCGATGGTGATAACCATACCAATAAACTGAACAACGAAGCCATGGAAACCACCGCCTGTGAGAAGACCTTTCCACTCGGTACCTGCACCGTCGGAGAAAAGACCGACAGCAAGAGTTCCGAAAGCACCGTTAAGACCGTGAACGCCAACAGCACCAACCGGGTCATCAATTTTGAGAACTTTATCAACAAATTCAATACCAAGTACTACAATGAATCCGGAGAGGATTCCGATGATAGCTGCAGATGTAGGAGATACGGTATCACAGCCTGCGGTGATGGCTACCAGTCCTGCAAGAGAACCGTTCAGGGACATGGAAACATCCGGTTTTTTATAGCGGATCCATGTGATCAGCATAACTGTTACAGTAGCAACAGCAGCTGCAAGGTTTGTTGTTACAAAGATCTTTCCGGCGCTTACAATGGCATCGCCTTCCATGCTGACAGTAGATGCACCGTTGAAACCGAACCAGCAGAACCAGAGAATGAATACACCAAGTGCACCAACCGTAAGGTTATGTCCCGGGATCGCTCTGGATTTACCGGATTTGGAATATTTTCCGATACGAGGTCCGAGGATGATAGCACCGATCAGTGCAGCAACACCACCAACCATGTGAACGGCACAGGAACCTGCGAAATCATGAAATCCCATCTGGCTGATAAAGCCGCCGCCCCAGATCCAGTGACCGGATACCGGATATACAACGAGACTGATCAGTAAACTGTAGATACAGTAGGAGATGAATTTAGTACGCTCTGCCATGGCACCGGATACGATGGTAGCAGAGGTAGCACAGAATACAGTCTGGAAGATGAGAAATGCCCAGAAAGGAACTCCATCCGGAAGCATTGCGTTTCCGTAGTTTGCCTCTGAGGCGATTCCGCCGATCTTGCCGAAGAAACCGTTTCCTGCACCGAACATGATGCCAAATCCAACCAGCCAGAAGACCGGTGTACCGATACAGAAGTCCATCAGGTTTTTCATGATGATATTTCCTGCGTTTTTTGCTCTTGTGAATCCTGTTTCGACCATTGCAAATCCAGCCTGCATGAAGAAGACCAGTGCTGCACCGACGAGGACCCAAGTTGTGTTTACTGAAGAATACATAGTAACACTCCCTTTCCCAATTTTTTTCTTTCCTATTATGTATAGAAAGAATTTTTGTAATACCGGACAGAAAAAACAGACAGAATTTATCCGGTATCAGTATAACGAAAAAGCGCAGGAGAGAGGAAATTCTCTTCCGCGCCTTTACGAAATCAAAATTAGTATATGTAAAACAGGGGATATTTGTATCGTGTGATTAATGGATGAGGAAATCGATAATGAATTATGAAGTAGAGTTCATAAGGGATATCCCCTGTATTTACCGTATGAAATTGTTATCTGATATCCGTGATCAGATGGAGAATAACAGCTCGTCGTAGGTCGGATAAGGAAGTAACTCATCCGGGATCAGAGCCTCTGCCTCATCTGCAGATTTTCTTAAAGTTTCCATGTCTTCCAGAACAGTTTCCTGATAAGCCTTGGAGCATGCAAGTACATCGTCAGAAGAAGCAAGAGCTTTTGCTGTATCTGCTTTCAGAGTTTCCAGATCTTTTGCCATGGTGTCTGCAAGTGTACTCAGTTTGGAGATCAGAGCAGCTTCACTTGCTACAGAAATATCAGCTACTACGGATTTCTTTGCAGCTGCAGTATCTGCAAGCTTTTCAACATATGTATATACAGAAGGAATTACCTGCTTCTGGATCATCTCAGCCAGAGTGTTGGACTCGATGTTGATGGTCTTGTAATAGTTCTCAAGCCAGATCTCGTAACGGGAGAAAAGCTCTTCCTTTGTAAAAATGCCATGCTTTGTAAACAGCTCAATGTTCTTCTCAGCAATGAAATGCGGAAGTGCATCCGGAGTTGTTTTCAGATTGTAGAGACCACGTTTCTCAGCTTCTTCAACCCATTCGTCTGTATATCCGTTTCCGTTAAAGATGATGCGTTTATGCTCTTCAATGGTCTTCTTAAGAAGTGCATGTACTGCGCTTTCCATTTCTTCTTCCGGAACATCCTTAAGAGCTGCGCTGAATTCTGCAAGAACCTCTGCAACAGCGGTATTCAGTACGATGTTCGGGTTTGCGACAGATGCTGCAGAACCAAGCATACGGAACTCAAATTTGTTTCCGGTAAATGCAAATGGTGAAGTACGGTTTCTGTCTGTGGTATCCTTTATGAAGTGCGGAAGTACCTTTGCTCCGATATCCATCTGTACCGCATGCTTATTGCTGAAGAAGGTATCGTTTTCAATAGATTTCAGTACGTCTGTCAGCTCATCTCCAAGGAAGATGGATACGATCGCAGGCGGTGCCTCGTTTGCTCCAAGACGATGATCGTTTCCGGCGCTTGCAACGGATACGCGGAGAAGATCAGCATAATCGTCAACGGCTTTGATGACAGCTACCAGGAATACCAGGAACTGTGTATTTTCTGCCGGTGTTTTTCCTGGATCAAGAAGGTTTACACCTGTGTCTGTGCTCATGGACCAGTTGTTGTGTTTACCGCTTCCGTTGATTCCCTCAAATGGTTTCTCGTGAAGGAGGCAGACCATGTTGTGCTTGTCGGCAACCTTCTTCATGATCTCCATGGTCAGCTGGTTGTGGTCAACAGCAACATTTGTGGTATCAAATACAGGAGCCAGTTCGTGCTGTGCAGGAGCAACCTCGTTATGTTTTGTTTTTGCTGGAATGCCAAGCTTCCAAAGCTCTTCGTCAAGATCATGCATGTAAGCAGCAACGCGAGGCTTCAGGGCTCCGAAGTAATGATCTTCCATTTCCTGTCCTTTTGGTGCAGAAGCGCCCAGAAGAGTACGGCCGCAGAAGATCAGGTCTTTTCTCTTTTTGTAAAGATCCTTGTCAACCAGGAAATATTCCTGCTCAGGTCCTACGGTTGTGTCGATGTGACGGACCTCTTTGTTTCCAAGGATGTGAAGAATACGAACCGCTTCTTTGTTCAGAACATCCATGGAACGAAGAAGAGGAGTTTTCTTATCCAGTGCCTCTCCGCTGTAGGAACAGAATGCAGTAGGAATGTAAAGAGTTTTATCTTTAATGAATGCAGGTGAAGTAGGATCCCATGCTGTATATCCTCTTGCTTCAAAAGTAGCACGAAGTCCGCCTGACGGGAAGCTGGATGCATCCGGCTCACCTTTTACCAGCTCTTTACCGGAGAAATCCATGATCACCTGTCCGTCACCTGTAGGGGAGATGAAGCTGTCATGCTTCTCAGCAGTTACGTTTGTCATCGGCTGGAACCAGTGTGTGTAATGTGTCGCACCGTTTTCAGTAGCCCATTCTTTCATTGCAACTGCTACGGAATTTGCAACGTCCAGTTCCAGATGAGTTCCGTTTTCAATTGTTTTCTTTAATGCTTTGTACATGTCCTTTGGCAGTTTGCTTCGCATCACTTTGTCATTGAATACAAGGCTGCCATACATTTCAGGGATACTCTGTGCCATATAGGTACACTCCTTTCGATTTCACTCATTCATTATAATTTTTAATTATTTTATAAGGACCGCTGCCGGAAGAACCGGGTATAAACGGACCGGAAAACAAAAAAAGCGCTTCAGATACCTGCCGTATCCAAAGCGCCTTTGCTTTATGTGTTGCAGTATACACCAAAATAAAATATTGTCAAGAGCTTTTTTGAAAAAATCTAAAAAATTGACCAGGGCGATCGGACTGTCGGAAAATAGGCAGGGTTGACAAATCTTGTCCTTTTATTATAATCTGATATCGTAGTTATACAGTCGAAAAGTCAGCGATCGCTATAAGTGATCGAGGCAAAAGAAGCTTTTTGACCAGTGACAAAGATGTACAATACGGAAAGAACAGATGGAGGGAAATATGTCAGGAGTAAAGGAAGAATGTGGCGTATTCGGGATTTATGATCTGGATGGAGGGAATATTGCACCATCTATTTATTATGGTCTTACCTCGCTGCAGCACAGGGGACAGGAGTCCTGCGGAATGGCCGTTTCAAGGACGGACGGAGAAAGAGGAAACGTACAGTTCCATAAAGATCTCGGACTGGTAAGCGAAGTTTTGCGAAAAGATGTTGTACATAATATGAATGGTGATATTGGAATCGGACATGTTCGTTATTCCACCACCGGAGAATCTGTCGCAGAGAATGCACAGCCGCTGGTACTTTCTTATATCAAGGGAAGTCTGGCACTTGCGCACAACGGAAATCTGGTTAATACAGAAGCTCTGAAATGGGAGTTGATCCAGACAGGCGCAATTTTCCATACAACTACCGACTCAGAGGTTATCGCGTTCCATATCGCAAGAGAACGTGTGCATTCTGCCACTGTAGAGGAAGCAGTACATAAAACCGTAGAGAAGATCCGCGGAGGATATGCTCTTGTGATCATGAGCCCCCGGAAGCTGATCGGTGCCCGTGATCCTTACGGACTGAAACCCCTCTGTCTTGGAAAAAGAGATAATGCCTATGTCCTTGCATCTGAAAGCTGCGCGCTGACATCTGTAGGAGCGGAATTTATCCGTGATATTGAACCGGGTGAGATCGTCACGATCACCAAGAACGGACTGAAATCCAGTAAACTGACTGAGAAGAAAAAGCATGCTCATTGTGTTTTTGAATATATTTATTTTGCAAGACTGGACAGCACCATGGATGGCGTGAAAATCTATGATGCAAGGATCCGTGGAGGAAAATCTCTTGCAAAATCCTATCCGGTAGAAGCGGACCTGGTGACCGGTGTACCGGAATCCGGACTTCCGGCAGCAAAAGGCTATTCTGAGGAATCCGGAATCCCGTTTGGCTTTGCGTTCTATAAAAACAGTTACATTGGAAGAACTTTTATCAAGCCTACGCAGCAGGAGAGAGAGTCCAGTGTCCATCTGAAGCTGAGCGTTCTGGAATCCGTGGTGAAGGGGAAGAGAATCGTTCTGGTGGATGATTCCATTGTCCGCGGAACTACCATTGCCAATCTGATCCACATGCTGAAAGAAGCAGGAGCAAAAGAAGTCCATGTACGTATCAGCTCCCCGCCATTTTTACATCCCTGTTATTTTGGTACCGATGTGCCGTCCAATGACCAGCTCATCGCAGCACAGCACAGCACGGAAGAAATCCGTAAGATGATCGGTGCAGACTCCCTGGGCTATATGCAGATCGATTATCTGGAAGGCATGGCAGGTGGACTTCCGCTGTGTAAAGCATGTTTTGATGGCAATTATCCGATGGAAATACCGGCAGAAATCAAACAGGATTAATGAACTATGTGGAATTAATCTCACAGTAAAAAATAACGGATTGAAAAACAAAAATGTAAAAACTGCACAATAAATATATAAAAAACCCGGATTTTGTCATATAAAATCCGGGTTTTTATAGAAAGACTCTTAAAAACGATAAAAAACATCAACTTGACAAATCTGACAATATGAGACATAATGTGGGACAACCAGATGAAAAAGGCCGCTGGTCTGGAATATACAGGAAAACAGCAAGACCGAAAAAAGGCCGGTTTTTTGCCGGGATAAAAGAAAGGATGATATTTATGTCTAAAAAAATTAGATTGAATGCGACAGAGGATGTTAAAGAATTTGTTAAGGCTGCAAGTAAATGTGATTTTGATGTAGATATTTCATATAACAGAATTTTAATTGATGCAAAATCTATTCTTGGAATCCTCAGCATGGATCTGACCAGAGTTCTTACAGTAACCTGTCATGGCGAGGATCATGAGTTTGATCGTTTCCTTCAGAAATATGCAGTTGCCTGACAGACAGTGCAGAGACAGACAAGATATGAAAGACATAAAAAGAAAAGGCAGACGTGACTGCAGAGACAGGAGATCAGTTTGAAATCCTCAGCAGGCGTCTGTTTTTTCTTTGCATCCATTTCATAGGAAGAAATTCCGCAGACTATATGAAAAATCAGTTATTGACAAATAAAAAAAAATAGTTTATAGTAAACCATATTTTATATGAAAGATAACTGACAAAGGCGTCAGGAACGGATACCACAGGGGAATTCTCACCCCTTGGAATCTGTTCCGGACGCCTTTTTGTTGTGGAACACAAAATGGAGGAGGAAATCGAAGATGGCAGTAAAGTATGTTTTTGTAACAGGCGGAGTTGTTTCCGGTCTGGGAAAAGGAATTACCGCAGCGTCTCTTGGGCGCCTTCTGAAAGCCAGAGGGTATCAGGTGACCATGCAGAAATTTGATCCCTACATTAATATTGACCCGGGAACTATGAATCCCATTCAGCATGGAGAGGTTTTTGTAACGGATGACGGTACAGAGACTGACCTTGACCTTGGACATTATGAGCGTTTCATTGATGAAAGCCTTGACAAAAATTCCAATGTGACAACCGGTAAGATTTACTGGTCTGTTCTTCAGAAAGAGCGTCATGGTGATTTCGGCGGAGGTACCGTTCAGGTGATCCCGCATATTACCAATGAGATCAAGAGCCGTTTTTACAGAGCAAAATCCGCAGACGAAGACAGAATTGCCATCATCGAGGTTGGTGGTACAGTCGGTGATATTGAGAGCCAGCCGTTCCTGGAATCCATCCGTCAGTTCCAGCATGATGTGGGACATGACAATGCGATCCTTATCCATGTAACTCTGATCCCGTATCTCCGTGCTTCCGGAGAGATGAAGACCAAACCCACCCAGGCCAGTGTAAAAGAGCTTCAGGGAATGGGAATCCAGCCGGATGTCCTGGTATGCAGAAGTGAGTATCCTCTTACCGAGGATATCCGTGGAAAGATCGCCCTGTTCTGTAATGTGCCTGTAAGCAATGTGCTTCAGAATCTGGATGTGGAATATTTATATGAAGCTCCTCTTGCAATGGAGAGAGAAAAGCTTGCAGACGTAGTACTGCAGAGCTTAAGACTGGAGAATCGCAAACCAGATCTTACAGACTGGGAAAATATGGTAGAAAATCTCCGCCACCCGGATAAAACAGTAAAGATCGCCATGGTTGGTAAATATACACAGCTTCATGATGCATACTTGAGTGTTGTGGAAGCACTGAAGCATGGCGGGATCTCTTGCCGTGCAAAGGTTGATATCACCTGGGTGGACTCCGAAGAACTCAATGAAAAAAATCTGGATCAGACTCTCCATTCTGTAGATGGAATCCTGGTTCCGGGAGGATTCGGAAACCGTGGTACGGAAGGAATGATCCTTGCGGCACAGTATGCAAGAGTTCATAAGATCCCATACCTTGGGATCTGCCTGGGAATGCAGATGGCTATTGTGGAATTTGCCCGCCATGTGCTTGGATATGAAGATGCCAACAGTATTGAGCTGGCACCGGAAACAACACATCCGGTCATTGCCCTGATGCCGGATCAGGAGGATGTGGAAGATCTTGGAGGAACTCTTCGTCTTGGAAGCTATCCGTGTGTGCTTGCAGAAGGCTCCAGATCCTATGAGCTTTTTGGAAAGAAAGAGATCCAGGAACGTCACAGACATCGTTATGAGGTAAACAACGCATTCCGTAAGGAACTGGACGAAAAGGGAATGTCCATTGTAGGAACATCCCCGGATGCTCACATTGTTGAGATGATCGAAATTGCCGGACATCCGTTCTTTGTGGGAACACAGGGACATCCGGAATTTAAATCCAGGCCAAACCATGCACATCCGCTGTTCCGTGGATTTGTGCAGGCGGCAGTTGATAAAAAGACGGCAGAAGAAGCTGCAATGAAAGGATGAGAAAAATGAGAGAAGTAGCAAATCAGCAGCAGGGCCTCTACCGCCCTGAATTTGAACATGATAACTGCGGTATCGGAGCCGTTGTTAATATAAAAGGAAAGAAAACACATGATACAGTTGCCAATGCTCTTAAGATCGTAGAGAATCTTGAGCATCGTGCTGGTAAGGATGCAGAAGGAAAAACCGGTGATGGTGTCGGTATCCTTCTTCAGATCTCCCACAAATTTTTTAAGAAGGTCTGTAAAAAAGAAGGCTTTGATATCGGCGGAGAGAGAGAATACGGTGTAGCCCAGCTCTTTTTCCCGCAGCATGAGATCAAACGTGCCCAGGCAAAGAAGATGTTCGAGATCATCGTGGAAAAAGAGGGGCTGGAGCTTCTTGGATGGCGTACAGTACCGGTCTTCCCGGAGGTTCTTGGTCATAAAGCGAAAGAGTGCATGCCGTGCATCATGCAGGCATTTGTTAAAAAACCGGAGGATGTGGAAAAAGGTCTTGCCTTTGACCGTATGCTTTACATCGCACGTCGTGAATTTGAACAGAGTAATGATAATACTTACGTAGTTTCCATGAACAGCCGTACCATCGTATACAAAGGTATGTTCCTGGTAGGACAGCTCCGTACCTTCTTTGGCGATCTTCAGAGCCAGGATTACGAGTCTGCCATTGCAGTGGTACATTCCCGTTTCAGTACCAACACGAATCCAAGCTGGGAGAGAGCACATCCAAACCGTTTCATCGTACATAACGGTGAGATCAACACGATCCGCGGAAACGCCGATAAGATGCTTGCACGTGAGGAAAACATGGAGTCTCCGTATCTGAAGGATGAGCTTCACAAGGTCCTTCCTGTAGTTAATCGCAATGGTTCTGACTCTGCAATGCTTGACAATACCCTGGAATTCCTGGTTATGAGTGGAATGGATCTTCCACTTGCAGTGATGATCACGATTCCGGAGCCATGGGCAAACAACGATACGATTTCTCAGGAGAAGAGAGATTTTTATCAGTACTATGCGACTATGATGGAGCCATGGGACGGTCCTGCGTCCATTCTGTTCTCAGATGGTGATGTGATGGGAGCGGTTCTTGACAGAAACGGTCTTCGTCCATCCAGATACTATATCACATCTGATGGCTATATGATCCTTTCTTCCGAGGTTGGTGTTCTTCCTGTGGATGAGGAGAAGATCGTATTAAAAGAACGTCTTCATCCGGGAAAAATGCTTCTGGTTGATACCGTTCAGGGTCGTGTCATTGATGACAATGAGCTCAAAGAAAAATATGCGAAAAAACAGCCTTATGGTGAGTGGCTGGACAGCAATCTGGTACAGCTTCGTGATATCAAGATCCCGAATCAGAGAGTTGTCGAATACACTCCGGAGGAGAGAGCACGCCTTCAGAAAGCCTTCGGATATACTTATGAGCAGTACCGTACTTCGATCCGAAACATGGCATTAAACGGCGCAGAAAGCATCGGAGCCATGGGACATGATACTCCCCTTGCGGTATTTTCCAAGGAACATTATCCGTTGTTCGATTATTTCAAGCAGCTTTTTGCACAGGTAACAAACCCGCCGATCGATGCGATCCGTGAGGAAATCGTTACTTCTACAAGTGTATATGTAGGAAAAGACGGAAATCTTCTGATCCAGAAGCCGGAGAACTGTCAGGTGCTGAAGATCAACAATCCGATCCTGACCAACACCGATATGCTGAAGATCAAGAATATGAAAAAGGACGGCTTCAAGGTTGTAACACTTTCTACATTATATTATAAGAGCACAAAGCTTGAACGTGCCATTGACCGTCTGTTCGTAGAGGTAGACAAAGCCTTCCGTGAGGGCGCAAACATCCTGGTCCTTTCTGACCGCGGTGTGGATGAGAACCATATGCCGATCCCGTCCCTGCTGGCGGTTTCCGCAGTACATCAGCATCTTGTAAAAACAAAGAAGAGCACTTCCCTTGCCCTGATTCTGGAGTCCGGTGAGCCGAGAGAGGTACATCATTTCGCAACACTCCTCGGATATGGTGCAAGTGCAGTCAATCCGTATCTGGCACTGGATACGATCCATGAGCTGATCGATACACATATGCTGGATAAGGACTATTACGCAGCCGTTGATGATTACAATCATGCAGTGATCAGCGGTATCGTAAAGATCGCTTCCAAGATGGGTATTTCCACTATCCAGTCCTATCAGGGATCTCAGATCTTTGAGGCAATCGGAATTTCCCAGGATGTGATCGATCGTTACTTTACAGGAACCGTAAGTCGTGTAGGCGGAATCACACTGGAAGATATCGAGGATAATGTAGAAAAACTTCATTCTGAGGCATTTGATCCCCTTGGACTTGCCACAGATCTTACTCTGGACAGCGTAGGTGCTCATAAGATGAGAAGCCAGGGTGAGGAGCACAAATATAATCCGCGTACCATTCATCTTCTCCAGCAGTCCACAAAACAGGGCAGCTATGAGATGTTCAAGGAATATACAAAGCTGGTAGATGACGAGGGTCATGGAAACTTAAGAGGTCTTCTGGACTTTAAGTTTGCCAAGGAGCCTATTCCGATCGACCAGGTTGAGAGTGTTGAGGATATTGTAAAACGATTTAAGACAGGTGCCATGTCCTACGGTTCTATTTCACAGGAAGCACATGAGACACTGGCTATTGCCATGAACCATCTCCATGGAAAATCCAATACCGGTGAGGGTGGTGAAAGTGATGAGCGTCTGGATTCAGCAGGAACAGACAATGACCGCTGCTCTGCAATCAAACAGGTAGCCAGCGGACGTTTCGGCGTTACCAGCCGTTATCTGGTTTCCGCAAGAGAAATCCAGATCAAGATGGCACAGGGTGCAAAGCCGGGTGAGGGCGGACATCTTCCTGCAAAGAAGGTATATCCGTGGATCGCAAAAACCCGTCATTCCACACCGGGAGTCAGCCTGATCTCTCCGCCGCCACATCATGATATCTACTCTATCGAGGATCTGGCAGAGCTGATCTATGACCTGAAAAACGCCAATAAATATGCGGATATTTCCGTAAAGCTGGTTTCTGAGGCGGGTGTTGGTACGGTTGCAGCCGGTGTTGCAAAGGCCGGTGCACAGACTGTTCTGATCTCCGGATATGACGGAGGTACAGGAGCAGCGCCAAGAAGCTCTATCCATAATGCAGGACTTCCATGGGAGCTTGGACTTGCAGAAACACACCAGACGCTGATCATGAACGGACTTCGTAACCGTGTACGTATCGAGACAGACGGCAAGCTGATGAGCGGCCGTGACGTTGCCATTGCAGCACTTCTCGGTGCAGAGGAATTCGGTTTTGCAACAGCGCCACTTGTAACGATGGGCTGCGTGATGATGAGAGTCTGCAATCTGGATACCTGCCCGGTAGGTGTGGCTACACAGAACCCGGAGCTGCGTAAGAGATTCCGCGGAAAACCGGAGTATGTGGAGAACTTCATGCGCTTTATTGCACAGGAGCTGAGAGAGTACATGGCACGCCTTGGTGTTGCCACCATCGATGAGATGGTAGGTCGTACAGACCTTCTTACAGTTTCTGACAGTGTGCAGGAGCCGCATAAGGGTAAGGTTGACTTAAGTGCCATCCTGAATAACCCATATGCAGGAAAGGGCAAAGTAACCTTTGATCCGAAGGCTGTATACAATTTCAATCTTGAGAAAACTCTGGATGAAAAAGTTCTGGTCAAGAAATGTGCACCGGCGATCCAGAAGGGTGAGAAAGTTTCTGTTAATATAAATGTTACCAATACAGACCGTGCATTTGGTACCATCCTCGGATCTGAGATTACAAGAAATCATAAGGATGGACTTCCGGAGGATACGGTAACTGTAAACTGTACAGGTGCAGGCGGACAGAGCTTCGGTGCCTTTATCCCGAAAGGCCTGACATTGAAGCTGACCGGTGACAGCAACGACTACTTCGGAAAGGGCCTTTCCGGTGGAAAGCTGATCGTTAAGGTTCCGGAGAAGGCCGGATACAAGGCTGAGGAGAACATCATCGTCGGAAACGTGGCACTCTATGGTGCGACCAGCGGAACTGCATTTATCAACGGTGTTGCCGGTGAGCGTTTTGCAGTACGTAACTCCGGTGCGGTTGCAGTTGTTGAGGGTGTTGGCGAGCATGGCTGCGAGTACATGACAGGCGGCCGTGTGGTAGTTCTTGGAAAAACAGGAAAGAACTTTGCAGCAGGTATGAGCGGCGGTATCGCTTATGTCCTTGATGTGGATAACGTTCTTTACAAAAACCTCAATAAAGCAATGATCTCCATTGAAAAAGTGGATAATAAATATGATAAAAAAGAGCTTCGTGATCTTATCGAGGCTCATGTGGAAGCAACAGGCTCTGAGATCGGTAAGAAGGTGCTGGCTGATTTTGATTCCTATCTGCCTCACTTCAAAAAACTCATTCCGGATGAGTACAAGAGAATGATCACATTAAGTGCAAAGCTGGAAGAAAAAGGTCTGACCAGCCAGCAGGCACAGATGGAAGCGTTCTATGAGAGCATCGGCGTGAAACATTAAGGAGGATGAGGAAATGGGAAAGCCAACTGGATTTTTAGATTATGAAAGAGAAACGGCAAAGGTTCTGCCGCCAAAGGAACGTATTCAGAATTTCAACGAATTTCGTATTCCATTAAATAAAGAAAAACAGAAACTTCAGGGAGCACGCTGCATGGCCTGCGGCGTCCCCTTCTGCCAGGCAGGTATGATGATCGGCGGAATGGCTTCCGGCTGTCCGCTGCACAACCTGGTTCCTGAGACAAATGATCTTGTGTACACAGGAAACTGGAAGCAGGCATTCCTTCGTTTAAACAAGACACACAGCTTTCCGGAGTTTACATCCAGAGTGTGTCCAGCACTTTGCGAAGCTGCATGTACCTGTAACCTGAACGGAGATCCGGTCAGCACAAAGGAGAATGAGAAAGCAATCATTGAGACAGCCTATGCAGAAGGATGGGTAAAACCGCAGATCCCGCCTGTCCGCACAGGAAAGACGATCGCAGTTATCGGAAGTGGTCCTTCCGGACTGGCAGCAGCGCAGCAGCTGAACCGCCGTGGCCACAGCGTAACCGTATTTGAGAGAAACGACCGTATCGGAGGACTTCTCCGCTACGGCATTCCGAACATGAAGCTGGAGAAAAAGGTCATTGACCGAAGACTGAAGCTGATGGAAGAGGAAGGCGTGAAATTTGTTACCAATATCAATGTTGGTGTTGACATCACTGCAGAACAGCTTCTGAAAGATTATGATCGTGTCCTTCTCTGCTGTGGAGCTTCTCATCCGAGAGATATCAAGGTTCCGGGAAGAGATGCCAAGGGAATTTACTTTGCAGTGGATTTCCTGAAGCAGGTAACAAAAAGTCTTCTGGATACAGATTTTGCAAAATTTCCATATGAGCTTGCAAAGGGCAAAAATGTTCTGGTCATTGGCGGTGGTGATACCGGTAATGACTGTGTGGGAACATCCATCCGTCTGGGGGCGAAATCTGTAACACAGCTTGAGATGATGCCGCAGCCTCCTGCAGCAAGAACTCCTTCCAATCCATGGCCGGAGTGGCCGAAGGTCCTGAAAACTGATTACGGCCAGGAAGAGGCTATTGCAGTATTCGGCCATGATCCTCGGATCTATCAGACAACCGTTACCGAGTTTATCAAGGACAAAAAAGGAAATGTCTGCAAGGCCAAGATCGTAAAACTGAAAAGCGTAAAGGATGAAAAGACCGGAAGATTCAATATGGTACCGGTCGAGGACAGTGAGGAAGTGATCCCTGCAGATGTGGTCCTTATTGCGGCAGGCTTCCTTGGCAGCGAGAAATATGTGACAGATGCCTTCCGTGTAGCGCTTACACCAAGAACCAATGTGGAAACAAAACCGGAGCAGTATGCAACAAGCGTAGATCGTGTGTTCACAGCAGGTGATATGCATCGTGGACAGTCCCTTGTCGTATGGGCGATCCATGAGGGACGTGAGGCTGCGAAAGCAGTGGATGAATCACTGATGAGCTATTCATATTTACAGTAAAATAACAGATACCAGGGGTAAAAGGTCAAAAAAACTGTTCGTGTTTCCGCGATAAAGCTTTTGAACTTTTGCCCCTTTTAAAAAATGGTTGACAAAGAATTGACCGATTGCTATAATTACGTCCATGAACAAGGGTGTTCTTCAGGAGCGGAAGCTCTCTGAAGTGCACCCTTTTTCTGATTTTGAGGGTAATTATTTTGTGTGATGAGGAAATAAAGGAGAGAATACTATGGGGAATTATACCAGAGAAGAGATTCTTGCAATGGCAGAGGAGGAAGACGTAGAGTTCATCCGCCTCCAGTTTACAGATATGTTTGGAACTCTGAAAAATATTGCGATCACAGCAAGAGAGCTTCCAAGAGCCCTGGATAACCAGTGCGTTGTATATGGCTCTCATATTGCAGGCATTGTGGGAGAAAAGGAGCCGGATCTGATCCTGTATCCGGATTATAATACTTTTTCAATTCTTCCATGGCGTCCTCAGCAGGGAAAGGTTGCAAGACTGATCTGTGATATGCGCCGTGCAGACGGATCAGAGCATGAGATGAGCTCCAGATATATTCTGAAAAAAACAGCGCAGGCAGCAGAGGAGGCAGGGTATACCTGTTATGTTGACCCGGAATGCGAGTTTTTCCTGTTTCATATTGATGATAACGGAATGCCTACAACGGTTTCTCACGAAAAGGCCGGATATCTGGATGTAAGTCCGGTGGACTTAGGCGAAAATGCAAGACGTGACATGGTACTGACTCTTGAGGAAATGGGATTTGAGGTGGAATCCTCTCATCATGAGACAGCACCTGCACAGCATGAGATCGCCCTTCATTACGGGGAAGCACGTGAGATGGCAGACGAAGTTATAACCTTTAAGATGGCAGTAAGAACTGTAGCCAAACGTCATGGACTTCATGCGACATTTATGCCGAAGCCAAGACGGGAAGTAAACGGTTCAGCCATGCATATCCATTTTTCACTGTTTAAAAATGGAAAAAATATTTTCGTGGATCCGGAGGATCCGTCCAGATTAAGTGAAGAGGCATACTATTTTATCGGAGGTCTTCTGGCTCACAGCCGTGAGATGACTCTGATCACCAATCCGCTTGTAAATTCTTATAAGCGTCTTGTACCTGGATTTGATGCGCCTACAGAGCTGACCTGGACGAGAAATAACCAGAATTCACTGGTAAGGATCCCGAGAGTCAATGGTGCTGATACCAGGATCGAGCTTCGAAGCCCGGATGCTGCATCCAACCCATACCTTGTTTTTGCGGTATGCCTGGCAGCGGGCCTGGATGGAATCCAGAAGAAGATCTATCCTACAAAAGCTTCTGACCGTTCTCTTTCCGAGTCGGATCAGAAGGAACAGGGTATCGAGAATTTACCGGAGAACCTGCGGGAAGCGATCACACTGTTTGAGGACAGCAGCTGGATGAAGGAAATCCTTGGAGAAGCTTTCTGCAAACAGTATGCGCAGGCCAAGAGAAAAGAGTGGCTGCGTTATTCCCAGGAGATTTCCGACTGGGAGATCGAGGAGTATCTGTATCGGATCTGATGAACGAGGCATAATGGGACGAAAGAGAGTGGCGGCTTATGAACACGAGTATCGTGATTGCATTACCGAAAATAGAAGATGCAAAAAAGATCCGCACAGTCCTTAACCGATATGGATTCACGGTGGCGGCAGTATGCAATTCAGGTGCCAATGCCCTTGCCAGTATTTCGGAGCTTGATGGCGGCGTTCTGCTTTGCGGTTATCATCTTCAGGATATGTACTACCGTGATCTTCTGGACTATATGCCGGATTATTTTGAAATGCTGCTTATGGCCTCCCAGGGAGTGATCAGTGAGGCGCCAACATCCATTTTATGCGTGGGAATGCCTCTGAAAGTCGGAGATCTGGTAAATACGGTAAGCATGATGCTTTCCCAGATCGAAAGGCGCTGGAAAAAAGATAAGAAAAAGCCGAAGCAGCGTTCATGGAAAGAACAGAATTATATTTCAAATGCAAAGATGCTTTTAATGGAAAGAAATCACCTGAGCGAGGATGACGCATACCGCTATATTCAGAAATGCAGTATGGATTCCGGAACCAATATGGTTGAGACGGCCCAGATGGTTCTGATGCTTTTATATGATTCTGTGTAAAAAACAACAAAAAACAGCAGAGCGGACAGGAATGATCTGTTCTGAATGCCTGATATCACACCGGATCGGGGAAAATTCCGCAGGGGATTTCCTGATTCGGTGAAACTACTTTGAATTGGAGGATGAGGGAATGGAATTTATGGATGGAATCTGTAAGACTAGAGAATGTGCCTGGGATGTGCTTCTTTCTGAGAGCATGAAAGACCAGGAAGCAACAGTGGAAGGTGCAATACACAGCATCCGTAATATGGGTGACGTGGCATTTGTGATACTTCGAAAAAAAGAAGGGCTTTTTCAGACCGTATATGAAAACGACAAGACAAATGTTTCCATTCATGATCTGAAGGAGGCGATGTGTGTGCGCCTCACAGGAACTCTTCATGAGGAAGAAAGAGCGCCTCACGGAAGAGAACTCCGCATCAGCCATGTGGAGATCCTTTCCTCACCTGCAGAGCCTCTTCCGCTGGCCATCGACAAATGGAAGCTGAACACTTCCCTGGAGGCAAAGCTGAATTATCGTCCTATTGCCCTGCGTAATGTGCAGGAGCGTGCAAAATTCAAGATCCAGGAGGCTCTGGTGCGGGCATTTCGTGATTATCTCTATGAGAAGGGGTTCACCGAGATCCACACACCGAAGATCGGAGCCAGAGGTGCAGAGGGTGGTGCAAACCTGTTCAAGCTGAGTTATTTCCATAAACCGGCAGTTCTGGCACAGAGCCCGCAGTTTTATAAACAGATGATGGTAGGTGTTTTTGACCGTGTATTTGAGACCGGCCCTGTATTCCGTGCAGAGAAGCATAACACAAAACGTCATCTGAATGAATATACAAGCCTTGATTTTGAGATGGGCTATATCAACGGATTTGAGGATATCATAGAGATGGAAACCGGATTTCTCCAGTATGCGGTAGAACTTCTTAAGAAAGACTACGCTCATGAGCTTTCCATTCTGAAGGTGGAGCTTCCGAAGGTGGACAAGATCCCGGCAGTACGTTTTGACAAGGCCAAAGAGCTGGTAGCTGAAAAATATAATCGTAAGATCCGCAACCCATATGATCTGGAGCCGGAGGAAGAAGCGCTGATTGGAAGATATTTCAAAGAAGAATATGATGCTGATTTTGTTTTTGTCACACATTATCCGTCTAAGAAGCGTCCGTTCTACGCAATGGATGATCCGTCAGATGAGAAATTTACATTAAGCTTTGACCTTCTGTTCAAGGGACTTGAGGTAACTACAGGCGGACAGCGTATCCATGATTATCAGATGCTGAAGGATAAGATCGCAGCCCGTGGTATGGATGAAGAGGGTATGGAGCAGTACCTGGATACCTTCAAGCATGGAATGCCGCCTCATGGAGGACTTGGAATCGGACTGGAACGTCTTACCATGCAGATCCTCGGAGAAGAAAACGTTCGTGAGACCTGTCTGTTCCCACGTGATATGAACAGACTTGAGCCGTAATAAGGAGAAAAAAGATGGCAAAGATAATCGATGATGAAACAATGGAAAATGTCTGCATCCTTGCAAAGCTTTCTCTGACAGAGGATGAAAAGGAAAAAGCAAAAGAGGACATGCAGAAGATGCTGGACTATGTAGACAAGCTGGATGAGCTTGACACCTCTTCCGTAGAGCCCATGTCCCATATTTTTGAGGACGAAAATGTATTTCGTGAAGATATTGTGACAAACGGAGACAATCATGAGGCGATGCTTGCCAATGCACCGAAACAGAAAGAAAACCAGTATCAGGTTCCGAAAACAATTGGATAAGACAGGAGACAGGACATGGATTTGGGAAAATTAACCGCATTACAGCTTGCGGAAAAGATCAAGCAGCATCAGATAAGCGTCCTGGACGGTGTGAAATACGTATTTGATCAGATCGAAGCAAAAGAGGACAAGGTCCACGCTTATCTTGATACTTACAAAAAAGAAGCCTATGCAAGAGCAAAAGAGGTGCAGAAGGGCATTGAGGATGGAACCTATACAGGACCTCTTGCCGGTGTACCTATTGCAATTAAGGATAATATCTGCATCAAGGGAAAAACAACTACCTGTGCATCGAAGATCCTTGAGAATTTTGTGCCGCAGTACAATGCCGAGGTTATTGACCGTCTGGAACAGGCAGGTCTTGTGATCATCGGAAAGACAAACATGGATGAGTTCGCCATGGGAAGTACCACAGAGACATCCGCTTACGGCGTCACCAGAAACCCGTGGGATCTGGAGCATGTTCCGGGCGGATCTTCCGGCGGTTCCTGTGCGGCAGTGGCAGCAGGGGAAACTTACCTGGCACTTGGCTCCGATACCGGCGGTTCCATCCGTCAGCCAAGTTCCTACTGCGGTGTTACCGGAATCAAACCGACCTATGGTACAGTATCCCGTTACGGACTGGTTGCCTACGCATCCTCTCTGGACCAGATCGGACCGGTTGGAAAAGATGTTGCGGACTGTGCGGCACTCCTTGAGATCATTGCCGGACACGATGCAAAAGACAGCACTTCCATGAAGAGAGAGGATCTTGCTTTCTCCTCTTCCATGACAGATAAGATCGTGGGAATGAAATTCGGTGTGCCGAAGGAATATCTTTCCGAGGGCCTGAACCCGGAGGTAAAAGAGGCCTTTATGAATACGCTGAAAAGCCTTACCGAGATGGGTGCAGTCGTAGAATTTTTCTCCATGAAGACAACAGAATATATGATCCCTGCTTACTACATCATTGCCAGCGCAGAGGCCAGCTCCAATCTGGAGCGCTTTGACGGTGTGAAGTACGGTTTTCGTGCAAAAGACTACGAGGGACTTCATGATATGTACAAGAAGACAAGGACTGAAGGTTTCGGCGAGGAAGTAAAGCGCCGTATCATGCTTGGCTCATTTGTGTTAAGCTCCGGTTACTACGATGCTTACTATCTGAAAGCACTTCGCACAAAAGCCCTTATCAAAAAGGAATTTGATCAGGCCTTTTCCAAATATGACGTTCTTCTTGCCCCGGCATCACCATTTACGGCGCCGAAGCTGGGAGAGAGCCTGAAAGATCCTCTTGCCATGTATCTTGGCGATATTTATACGGTAGCAGTAAACCTGTGCGGACTTCCCGGAATCACAGTTCCATGCGGAAAAGACGCAGCAGGACTTCCAATCGGAATCCAGATGATCGGTGACTGCTTCAAAGAAAACAACCTGTTCCGCGCAGCACACGCCTATGAGAAAAAACGCGGTGATTTCGGAACAGCAATGGAAGGGGGAGAAAAGGCATGAAACAGTATGAGACAGTCATAGGACTTGAGGTGCATGTGGAGCTTGCCACAAAAACAAAGATCTTCTGCGGATGCTCCACAGAATTCGGAGGCGCACCAAATACACATACCTGCCCGGTCTGCACCGGTATGCCGGGCTCTCTTCCGGTCCTCAACAAAAAAGTGGTAGAGTTTGCCATCAAGGCAGGTCTTGCGGCAAACTGTCATATCCATCAGTACTGTAAGTTTGACCGTAAGAACTATTTTTACCCGGATAACCCCCAGAACTATCAGATCTCTCAGCTGTATCTGCCGATCTGCTATGACGGAGCTGTTGAGATCGAGACTTCCGCAGGCAAAAAGACTGTACGTATCCATGAGATGCATATGGAGGAGGATGCCGGTAAGCTGATCCATGATGAGTGGGAAGACTGCTCCCTGGTTGACTACAACCGAAGCGGGGTACCGCTGATCGAGATCGTATCCGAGCCGGATATGAGAAGCTCCGAGGAGGTTATCGCATATCTGGAAAAGCTCCGCTGCACCATGCAGTATCTTGGAGTTTCTGACTGTAAGCTCCAGGAGGGCTCCATGCGTGCCGATGTCAACCTTTCTGTCCGTGAGGTGGGAAGTGAGACCTTCGGAACAAGAACAGAGATGAAGAACCTGAACTCCTTCAAGGCCATTGCGAGAGCAATCGAAGGAGAGAGAGAACGTCAGATCGAGCTTCTGGAAGAAGGAAGAGCCGTTGTACAGGAGACAAGAAGATGGGACGATAACAAAGAGTCTTCCCATGCTATGCGTTCCAAGGAGGATGCAAAGGATTACCGTTACTTCCCGGACCCGGATCTTCCGCCGATCCACATTTCCGATGCATGGATCGAAGAGCTGCGTACTTCCATTCCGGAGCTTCGTGAAGCCAAGATGGAGCGTTATCAGAAGGAGTATGAGCTTCCGGCTTATGATGCAGGGATCCTGACCGAATCCAGACATCTGGCAGGACTTTTTGAGGAGACAGCAGTTCTTCTCGGAAACCCGAAAAAGGTGGCAAACTGGTTTATGGTGGAGGTTCTCCGCCTGACAAAGGACAAGGGCCTTGACCCGGAAAGCGTAAGCTTTACCCCGAAGCATCTGGCAGAACTTCTTTCCATGGTGGAGAAAAAAGAGGTCAGCGCACAGAATGCCAAGAAAGTATTTGAAAAAGTGTTTGACGAGGATATTGATCCGGTTGTATATATAGAAGAGAATGGTCTTAAGATCGTAGAAGATACAGGACTTCTCACCGAAACTGTGAAAAAGATCGTAGATGCAAACCCTGGACCGCTGGCAGAGCTTCTGGGCGGCAAGGATAAGGTTATGGGATTTTTCGTAGGACAGCTGATGAGAGAACTGAAAGGCAAGGCAAATCCTGACAGCGTCAGAAAAGCACTGGCAGAGGAAATTGAGAGAAGGAGATAAAATACTATGGTTACAGTAAATCAGAATTATTTAAAACTTCCGGGAAGCTATCTGTTTTCCAATATCGCAAAGAAGGTAAGCGCATATAAGGAGGCCAATCCGGAATTTAAGGATTCTGTGATCAGTCTTGGAATCGGTGACGTGACACAGCCGCTTGCACCGGCGATCATCGATGCCCTTCATAAATCCGTAGACGAGATGGCACACGCAGAAACCTTTCACGGATATGCTCCGGATCTCGGATATGAGTTCTTAAGAAGTGCCATTGCAAAAAATGATTATCAGTCCAGAGGCTGCGACATCAGCGCAGACGAGATTTTTGTTTCCGATGGAGCAAAAAGTGATTCCGGAAACATCCAGGAGATTTTCGGACTGGATAACAAGGTTGCGGTCTGCGACCCGGTTTATCCTGTATATGTAGATACCAACGTTATGGCCGGACGTACTGGTCTGTATAACAAGGAGAGAGAGAATTTTGACGGTGTGATCTACATGCCCTGCAAAGAGGAGAATGGTTTCCTTCCGGAGATCCCGGCAGATGAGGTACCGGATCTGATCTATCTCTGCTTCCCGAACAATCCCACCGGTGGTGCGATCACAAAGGCAGCTCTTCAGGAGTGGGTCGACTACGCCAACAAAAACGGCTGCGTGATCATCTATGATGCAGCATATGAGGCATATATTTCCGAGGAGGATGTCCCGCACAGCATTTATGAGTGCGAGGGTGCGAGAACCTGTGCCATCGAGCTTCGAAGCTTTTCCAAAAATGCTGGCTTTACAGGCGTTCGTCTTGGCTTTACCGTTGTCCCGAAGGAACTGGTGCGTGATGGCGTAGAGCTTCACAGTCTCTGGGCAAGACGCCACGGAACCAAGTTTAACGGTGCTCCGTACATTGTACAGAGAGCAGGCGAGGCTGTTTACTCTCCGGAGGGAAAAGCACAGCTGAAGGAGCAGATCGCTTATTACATGCGTAATGCAAAGACGATCCTGGAGGGACTTTCCGCAGCAGGATTTTCCGTGTCCGGTGGAAAAAATGCTCCATATATCTGGCTGAAAACACCGGATCAGATGACCTCCTGGGAGTTCTTTGATTATCTCCTTGAGAAAGCACACATCGTAGGAACACCAGGTTCAGGCTTTGGTGCACATGGTGAGGGATATTTCCGTCTGACAGCATTCGGAAGCTATGAGAATACACTGGAAGCAATCGAGAGAATTAAAAATCTGTAATATGAGTATAAATTGCGGAGCAGGTCTTTGGAAAAGAGCTGCTTCGTTTTTTTACCGGATCAAAGAAGTATCCTGCTTCAATTGCGAATAGAAGCTCCAGACAGGGTTGCGAAAAGCAATAAACAGCGGGAAAAATTTGTCTGTAAGTTAATTTGCGAAAATAACAATAAGGATTGCGAAAATTTATCATATCATTTATAATTGTACAGGAAGTAAGGCACAGGCCGCAGAAAGTCTGTGTTCATAAAATTTCACAAATTTACGCAATCACGAAAGGGGATTTTATCATGGGTATCAGAAGAGTAGAAAATATGTGCGGCGGTAAAGGCCATGTGATCATCAAAGACATTCTTGAGGGAGACGAGCTGAAGGGAAAATGCGGACTTTACGCACAGGTTACCATCGAAAAAGGATGTTCTCTGGGATACCATGAGCATCATGGCGAGACAGAAACCTATTATATCTTAAGCGGTGAAGGCGAGTACGACGATAACGGCGTGAAACGCCCGGTAAAGGCCGGCGACATCACCATCACACCAGATGGAAAAGGACACGGTCTTACCAATACAGGCGACACAGATCTTGTGTTCATGGCACTGATCATTTTTGACTGATTCATATAGAAAAAAACAGAAGTGAGACAGAAGGGCGGCCTTTGTGAAGAGGCTGCTCTTTTTACGACTGAGGCGTAACCTGTGTCGGAGTATAAATTCTGGGATGAAAGATTCTCTGTCTCAGATTGTTATTAAACGAAATGTATTAATTGTATAAACAAAAAATATTTTTGGATTTTTTAGAAAAAAAACTGTTGACATACAAAAAGCACTTTGCTATACTATCACTTGTCGCGAGGGAGAAGATAAAGAATCCCGAAGAAATGCGATATGCGGAAGTGTCGGAACTGGCAGACGAGCAAGACTAAGGATCTTGTGAGCATTGCGCTCGTGTGGGTTCAAGTCCCATCTTCCGCATTTTTTATTTAGGAAACCTGCATCTGGAAACGGATGCAGGTTTTTTTGCTACCTAAAAATATCTGTAAAAAAGAAATCCGGATAGAATATATCATGTTTATATGATATGATAGAAGAAAACGGAAGGAGCATAGTCATATGAGAAGAAAAAGTGCAGGAAAAAAGATCATGGTCGTACTTGTAGCGGCAAGTCTGGCACTGACTCCGGCGGAGCTGACAGTGGCGGCAGAAATGGAAACAGAGAATGTGGAAGCATCATTTTGGGAAGAAAGTGGAGATACTGCATCCTCAGATCAAGAAGATTCTGCAGAGGTGGAAGCAGAGATTGCAGATGGATCAGCTGCTACAGAGGAACAGGAAACCACAGATACAGACAAGCCAGATACCGGGAACAACGTACAGGAGAATGCGGAAACCGGCGTAATGGAGCCTGGTGAAGAAGCACCAGAGAGTATTGCGGAAGAGGAAAACCTGGAGGATTCGGAAGCAGCAATGGATGGAGCGGAAGCGTTGGAGGAATGCGAACAGGCAGAAGAAAACGCAGCTTTTGATGATGGAACGAAGGATGCAGTGCAGGCGTCAGCAGAATACTCTGACGGAAAATTTACGTGGGTACTGGACGGGAATGGAACACTGACCATTACGGGAAATAACACGGAGCTGACAGAAAATGAGGTATCGGAAAGTGCTTTGAAGAATGCAGGTATTGATTTTTCCGGAGTAAACAAGCTGGTGATCGGGAAGGGAATCACCGGTTTTGATGAGTTCAGTATGAGAAATCTGAAAACCTGTATCAAGGAGCTGGAGATCAATGGAGATCCGGGGATGAACCTTCCGGAATTTTGTTTTGACGGTCTTGACAATATAGAGAATATCGTGATATCCGGTGCTGTGGATGTGCCGAGATATATGTTTGAAAAATGTACCGGACTGAAAGAGGTAATACTGAAAAACGGAATCCTGTCAGTTGGAGAATATGTCTTTAAAGGCTGCAGTAGCCTTGAATCGGTAATATTTGAGAACGTAGCACTGAAAAAGATCAGCGTCGATATGTTTTCCGGCTGCAGTGCGCTGAGTTCTATTGCGTTACCGGATTCCGTAACAGAAATAGAAAAGTATGCATTTTTCGAGACCGGACTCAGAAATATCCAGCTTCCGGAAAAACTGACGCTGATAGGAGCGTATGCATTTTGTAACTGCAAAAATCTGGAACAGGTCCAGCTTCCATCTCAATTAAAAGAGCTGGGTAATGGCGCCTTTAGCAGTTGCGAAAATCTGGCACAGATCCAGCTTCCGTCTCAGTTAAATAAAATAGGGATAGATGCATTCAGAGATTGTACATCCTTGGATAAGATTGACATACCTGCCGGTCTGAAGCAGATCGAGCCTGACACATTTCGCAATACCGGGCTGACCAGTGTGACCTTACATGAGGGACTGACGAAGATCAAAGATGGGGCGTTTCATGATTGCCTTAAGCTGAAAAAGATCCGTATTCCGAAATCAGTTACAGATATTGGTGGACTGGCATTAGGAATACGTTATAACAGGGGAAATGGTGCAGAGGAAGTTATTCCCGGTGGTTTTACAGTAGAAGGCTATACAGGCTCGGCAGCGGAACGATATGTAAAGAGAATGCATCAAAGTGAAAATTTATATCATGTATTTTTTAAAGATGTGAAATTTGTTTCCATTGGTGGACAGACTGCAGCGGTTACCAATATCAGCAAAACAAAGATATCCACGCTTAAGACCAGAGCCTTTACCGGAAAGCCGCTGACCCAGGCACTCACCATAACCTACGGCGGTAAGAAGCTTGTAAATGGCAGGGATTACACCCTTACCTGGGAGAATAATAAAAACATCGGAACTGCATCCGTTACTATCAAAGGAAAAGGAAAATATAACGGTTCTGTTACAAAAAAATTCCGGATCACGGTTCAGAAAAACGCAGTCTATACAGTCAGCAGGCTGAAATATAAGATATCCAATGCAGACACATCCGGCAAGGGAACCGTAGTCTTTACCGGAGCTACGGACAAGGCAGCAAGAAAGGCCCTTACGATCCCGACGACAGTAAAGATTGGTGGAAAGAGCTTTCGTGTAACAGCCATTGGCACCTCTGCAATGTCCGGAGCGAAGAAACTGACAACAGTGAAAATCGGAGCGAATATAATGACAGTAGGTGCGAAAGCCTTCTACGGCTGCAATAAACTCTCCAATGTAACGATCTTCGGCACAAAGCTTACGACAGCGAAGACCGGAGCCAATGCATTTAAGGGAATCCGTTCCAACTGCAGATTTAAAGTACCGGCTTCCAGGGTAAGTGCATACAAAAAACTCCTCCGTGCAAAGGGTGCCGGACCAAAGATAATCGTGACAAAATAACAGAAAAACCGAAAAAATAGAAAACTTTTGAAAAAAGGTGTTGACATACAAGATCCACTTTGCTATACTATCACTTGTCGCGAGGGAGAAAATAAAAAATCCCAAGGAAATGCGGTCATGCGGAAGTGTCGGAACTGGCAGACGAGCAAGACTAAGGATCTTGTGAGCATTGCGCTCGTGTGGGTTCAAGTCCCATCTTCCGCATTGGAAATTTCCAATGAAATGCGATATGCGGAAGTGTCGGAACTGGCAGACGAGCAAGACTAAGGATCTTGTAAGCATTGCGCTTGTGTGGGTTCAAGTCCCATCTTCCGCATGACTTTAAAACAGAGCTGTGAATCGCAGCTCTGTTTTTGGCTATATGAAAGTAAATTATTGCCTGCCTGCACTGGTGAGAAGCTGAAATGGGAAGATCTGCGTGATATATTTGTATTCGTTTCATATACAATAGGATAATTTTGGACATCTTAAGGGCTGATCAGACCGTAACTCCAATATTTTTTGAATTATTTTTTCAGAAAAGAGGAATTTGTGGTTTTGTGTAGAATATAATTAACAGAGGGTATTTTGTCGCCGCTGTTTGTCAGACTGTGGAGGAAATGCTTATGAACATCAGAGAGAGCATGGAACAGAGAGAACGGGAGCTTTTGAGCCCTTATGCTTCTCACAGCGCAGATACCAGAGGCCGGGAGCACCCGGAAGAGGAATGCGATGTGCGGACAACGTATCAGAGAGACAGAGACAGGATCCTTCATTGTAAGGCTTTTCGCCGTATGAAGGATAAGACACAGGTGTTTCTGGCACCACAGGGAGATCATTACCGTACCAGGCTGACACATACACTGGAGGTATCGCAGATCGCCCGGACTATTGCCAAGGCACTTCGCTTAAATGAAGATCTGGTGGAAGCCATCGCTTTGGGACATGATCTGGGGCATACGCCTTTTGGACATGCAGGAGAGAGAGCGCTGGATCAGGTACACCCGGGTGGCTTTGCCCACTATAAGCAGAGCGTCCGGGTTGTGGAAGTACTGGAGAAGAACGGAAACGGGCTGAACCTTACCTGGGAAGTCCGCAATGGGATCATGAATCACCGCACCAGCGGAAATCCTTTCACACTGGAAGGACAGGTGGTACGTTTTTCTGACAAGATCGCCTATATCCACCATGATATGGACGATGCCCAGCGGGCAGGGATCATCACAGAAGATGATATTCCTGTCACAATGAGAACTTTTCTGGGCTATACCACGAGAGAACGACTGAATACTTTCGTACATAATATTATAGAGAACAGTATGGGGAAAGACAGCATCTCCATGTCGCCGGATGTTTTTGAGGCGATGATGGAGCTTCGGGCGCTGATGTTCCGGAATGTCTATGAGAATCCGGTTGCCAGGAAGGAAGAGGATAAAGTGATCCAGATGCTGCGTGAACTGTACGGATATTATACTGACCATCCGGAGGCAATGTCCCGGGAATACAGGGAACTGGTGGAATACCGGGGAGTACCTAAGGAACAGGCAGTATGTGATTATATTTCGGGAATGACGGATCAGTATTCCATGGAGAAATTCAGGGAGATCTATATACCGAGAGCCTGGGAGGTCTATTAAATGGAAAAGAGGGATAAGCATGCGTTATTCAGATGACATCATAGAAGAAGTCCGAATGAAAAATGACATTGTAGACGTGATATCCCAGTATGTGAAACTGACACGGAGGGGGAGTTCCTATTTTGGGCTGTGTCCCTTCCATAATGAGAAAACCCCTTCCTTTTCCGTAACACCATCCAAGCAGATGTATTACTGCTTTGGCTGCGGGGCAGGAGGAAACGTATACAATTTTATCATGGAATATGAGAATTACTCGTTTGGTGAGGCGCTGTCACATCTGGCTGACCGGGCAGGGGTAGAGCTTCCGAAGATCGAGTATTCCAGAGAAGCCAGAGAAAAAGCAGAACAGAGAGCAAATCTTCTGGAGATCAACAAGCTGGCAGCACAGTACTTTTATTATCAGCTCCGGAGAGAAGGCGGAAAGACGGCTTACGGATATCTGACAGGAAGAGGTCTTTCCGAGGAAACCATCCGTAAATTCGGTCTTGGATATTCGGACAAGTACAGTGATGATCTGTACAAATATCTTAAGGGTAAGGGCTACAGTGATGAACTTCTCAGGGAATCCGGTCTGTTCAATGTAGATGAGCGGCGAGGCATGTATGATAAGTTCTGGAACCGTGTGATCTTCCCGATCATGGATGTAAACAACCGGGTCATTGGATTCGGAGGCCGCGTCATGGGAGATGGCAAGCCCAAGTACCTGAATTCACCGGAGACGAAGATCTTTGATAAGAGCCGGAATCTTTACGGGCTGAATGTGGCCAGAACCACCAGAAAGAATTATCTGATCCTCTGTGAAGGATATATGGATGTGATCGCCATGCATCAGGCAGGCTTTACCAATGCAGTGGCGTCGCTTGGAACTGCACTGACCTCCGGACATGCAAGTCTTGTGAAACGTTACACCAAGGAAGTTCTGCTTCTTTATGACAGTGACGGCGCAGGGATCCGGGCGGCACTTCGTGCGATCCCGATCCTGCGGGAGGCGGGAGTCACGTCCAGAGTAGTAAGCCTGAAGCCCTGGAAGGATCCGGACGAGTTCATCAAGAACGAAGGAGCGGAGGCCTTTGAGGAACGTCTGGACCGGGCCATGGACAGCTTTATGTTCCGTGTGCACATTGCGGAACAGGAATTTGCCATGGATGCACCCCAGGGGCAGAATCAGTTTTTTGAGCAGTGTGCCGGGATGCTTCTGGAGCTTTCCGATGAACTGGAGAGGAATCTTTATATAGAAGCCATCGTAAAGGAATATGGCCGCTATGGAGTGGGCACGGAGGATATCCGGAAAAGGGTCAACACGCTGGCTTTGAAGGGAACGCCTGCAGAGAAACGGATCCAGCCGAAGTCCGGGACTCCGGAAACAAAGAAAAAGGAATCCGCCGCAGACAAAGCACAGAAGCTGATGCTGACCTGGCTTGTGAATTATCCGGGTATTTTTGAACAGGTGGAAAAATACATTTCCCCTTCCGATTTTGTGGTACCGCTGTATAAAGAGGTAGCCCAGATGCTGTTTGAACAGCATAAGGAGGGAGAGACCAATCCGGGGAAGCTTCTCAACGCCTTTACAGACAGTGAGGAGCAGCGGGAGGTGGCATCTCTTTTTAACGCCACCATCCATCTGGAAAACGAAAGAGAACAGCAGAGGGCTTTTTCCGATGCGCTGCTACGGATCAAGGAAGAAAGCCTCAAAGAAAAAAACCGTACCTGGGACCCGTCAGACATGGCCGGGCTTCAGGAACTGATAAAAGCAAAAAAAGAACTGGAAGACCTTGGAAGAAAGAGGCAGCAACTGCATATTTCTTTCAATTAAGGATAAAATATAAACACTATATGGAGGTATAGAGCACCTATGGAAATGAATATGGCAAAATTCAGCGAGAAACTTGTAGAGCTTCTTGAACTTGCAAAAAAGAAAAAGAATGTGCTGGAATATCAGGAAATCAGTGACTTTTTCAAGGACTCTCCACTGGAAGTGGATCAGATGGAGAAGGTTTTTGACTTCCTGGAGGCCAGCGGTGTGGACGTTCTCCGTATCACAGAAAACAGCGGTGACGAACTCCTCCTTGATAACGATATGGATATGGATGGGATGGAAGATGAAGAAGAGGTAGAGCTTGATAAGATCGACCTCTCTGTACCGGAAGGTGTCAGCATCGAGGATCCGGTCCGTATGTACCTGAAAGAGATCGGTAAAGTCAGTCTGTTAAGTGCAGATGAGGAGATCGAGCTTGCCAAGAGAATGGAAAAGGGGGATGAAGCTGCCAAGAAACGTCTGGCAGAGGCCAATCTCCGTCTTGTTGTCAGCATTGCAAAGCGTTATGTTGGACGTGGAATGCTGTTCCTCGACCTGATTCAGGAGGGAAATCTTGGCCTTATCAAAGCTGTTGAAAAATTTGATTACAGAAAAGGCTACAAGTTCAGTACCTATGCAACCTGGTGGATCCGTCAGGCTATCACAAGAGCCATTGCAGATCAGGCGCGTACCATCCGTATCCCTGTGCATATGGTTGAGACCATCAACAAGCTGATCCGTGTTTCCCGTCAGCTGCTCCAGGAGCTTGGACGTGAACCTACGCCGGAAGAAATCGCTGAGGAGATGGACATGCCGGTAGACCGTGTACGTGAGATCCTTAAGATCTCCCAGGAGCCGGTATCTCTGGAAACTCCTATCGGTGAGGAGGAAGACAGTCATCTTGGCGATTTCATCCAGGATGATAATGTTCCGGTACCTGCAGATGCAGCTGCATTTACACTTCTGAAGGAGCAGCTGGTAGAAGTCTTAAGTACGCTTACTGACCGTGAACAGAAGGTTCTCCGCCTCCGTTTCGGACTGGACGACGGACGTGCCAGAACTCTGGAGGAAGTTGGTAAAGAGTTCAATGTCACAAGAGAGCGTATCCGTCAGATCGAGGCAAAAGCTCTGCGCAAGCTGCGTCATCCCAGCCGCAGCCGCAAGCTGAAGGATTATCTTGACTGATAAAAATATATCCGTACAGCTTTCCATGCGTCTTCGTGCCATTGCCGGTATGGTAACAAAAGGAAAACGGCTGGCAGACGTAGGATGTGACCATGGCTATCTGTCGATCTGGCTTGTTAGTGAAAAGACAGTTCCGTCAGCCATTGCCATGGATGTACGTCCGGGACCGCTTTCAAGAGCCAGGGAGAATATTACCCGTTATGGCCTTGAAGATTACATAGAGACCCGTTTGAGCGACGGGCTTGCGAAGCTTGAGCCGGGAGAAGGTGATACCCTGGTGATCGCGGGAATGGGTGGTCCTCTGATGGAAAGGATATTAAAGGATGGAGCGAAGGTCCGGGAGGGGTTTCAGGAACTGATCCTGCAGCCTCAGTCGGACCTTCCTCATTTCCGGCATTTTCTTTCTGAGATTGGCTGGGAGATCGTAAGGGAAGAAATGATAAAAGAAGACGGAAAATTTTATCCTATGATGAAAGCGGTACGTAACAATTCGGGAGAAAAGACTGTTTACACAGAGGAAGAGGCCTGGTTTGGACCTCTCCTTCTGAAAAAATGTCACCCGGTCCTTAAAGAGTATCTTATCCGGGAGGAAATGATCCGTAAGAAAATACTTGCCGGTCTTTCCGGGGCAGAGTCTGTTTCCGCAAAAACTCGTCTGGCAGAAGTAAAGGAGGAAATGGAGCTGATCCATACAGCTCTGAAACGATATGAAAGCATATGAACTGATCGAATGGCTGAATGAGCACCATCCGCAAAAATTTGCGGAGGACTGGGATAATGTGGGACTGCTGGTGGGAGATGACCAGAAAGAGATTTCCCATGTATTTCTTGCACTGGATCTTACGGAACCGGTGTTGGATGAGGCGGTGGCTGCTGGTGCGGATATGATCCTTACCCATCACCCAATGATCTTTTCCGGAATCAAAAAGATCAACAATCATACCTTTACCGGAAGAAAGATCCTCCGTCTGATAAAGGAGGATATCCCGTATTTTGCCATGCATACCAATTATGATGTGATCGGAATGGCAGATTTAAGCGCAGAGCATCTGAAGCTTCAGGATACAAGGGTGCTTACAGTTACTGATGGATCCGGGGAGCAGCCGGAGGGGTTCGGAAGAGTGGGAAAGCTTCCCTATGTTATGACTCTTGGTGAGTTTGGAAAATATGTAAAAGAATGCAATCATCTTCCGGATGTGCGGGTTTACGGTGATCTGGATCGGAAGATCGAGACTGTGGCGATCTGTACAGGAAGCGGAAAGAGTATGATCGGTGATGTAATGGCCGCCGGTGCGGATGTATATGTGACCGGAGATATTGATTATCATACTGCCATCGATACTATGGCAGATGGTCTGGCGATCGTAGATGCCGGACATTACGGTACAGAGTATATTTTTGCGGAAGCTATGGAGAAGGAACTGAATGAGGCATTCTCTGCGCTTAAGACAACCTGCGCCAGTGTGAAAAATCCATATACTGTTTTGTAAAAGCGGATTGCAAAAAAGTGCTTGTATTCATGAATATGTAGCGGGGCGGAATACGATTATCTGTTTCGGAAAAATGAATTGTGAAACACATGGCTGTCCGAAAAATCGGGTAGCTGTATAAATATATAAGCCTGTGGAGGGGATCGTTATGGAACAGACAATGATTAAAGTGACCATAAACGGAGAAACAAGGGAATACCCCAAAATGACACCGTATTCTAAGATCATAAGGGATTATGAGGGCAAAACAGAGTATCCGGTGATCCTTGTGACTGAGAACGGAAAGCTCCGTGAGCTTCACAAGAAGCTTCAGCATGACTGTACACTGGGATTTATAACCGCAAAGGACAGTGCCGGTCGAAAAACCTATCGGAGAAGTGCGATCTTTATTCTTTTGAAGGCAATTTTTGATGTAGCTGGAAAAGAGAATGTGGATCATGTTGTGATCCATTATTCTATTGGAAATGCTCTTTATTTTACCATGAAAGGCAGTGCTACCCTGGATCAGGGGCTTCTTGACCGGGTAAAAGTGCGGATGCGGGAACTGGTAGACCGGAAGCTTCCGATCTGCAAACGCAGTGTCAGCACGGATGATGCCGTTTCCATGTTCCACAGGCATCATATGTATGATAAAGAAAAACTGTTCCGTTATCGGCGGGTTTCCAGAGTGAATATTTACAGCCTGGAAAATTTCGAGGATTATTTTTACGGATTTATGGCACCAGATACCGGCTATGTGAAGTATTTTGATCTGCAGCTTTATGATGAAGGCTTTGTGCTGATCCTTCCGAGACAGAAGAACCCGGATGTGCTGGAGCCTTTTGAACCCCAGGATAAGATCTTCCATGTGCAGAAGGAATCGGAAGAGTGGGGCGATAAGCTGGATGTTGCCACTGTGGGAGATCTCAATGACCGGATCACAAGAAAAGGTGTGCAGAGCCTGATGCTGATCCAGGAGGCACTCCATGAGGCCAAGATTTCTTCGATTGCCGAGGAGATCCGGAGAAGGGGCAATGTAAAGTTCGTAATGATCGCAGGTCCGTCTTCTTCCGGAAAGACCAGTTTTTCTCACAGATTATCTATTCAGCTTTCTGCTCATGGTCTGAAGCCGCATCCCATTGCTGTGGATAACTATTTTGTGGATCGTGAACATACGCCGCTGGATGAATTCGGAGAAAAGAATTATGAGTGTCTGGAAGCCATTGACACGAAGCAGTTTAATGAAGATATGCTGAATCTTCTTTCGGGAAAAACCGTGGATCTTCCTACATTTAATTTCAAGACCGGATGCAGGGAATACCGGGGAGACCAGCTTCAGCTTGGAAAAGATGATATCCTGGTCATCGAAGGCATTCACGGGCTTAATGACAAGCTGAGTTATGCCCTTCCAAAAGAGAGTAAGTTTAAGATCTATATCAGTGCGCTGACACAGCTGAACATTGATGAGCATAACCGGATCCCCACAACGGATGGAAGGCTGATCCGTCGGATTGTCCGTGATGCACGTACACGTGGAACTTCCGCAAAGGATACCATTGCAAGGTGGCCTTCTGTACGGAGAGGCGAGGAGCAGAATATTTTTCCGTTCCAGGAGGAAGCAGATGTGATGTTTAATTCAGCTCTTGTGTATGAGCTTGCCTGCCTGAAGGTTTATGCGGAACCGCTGCTTTTTGGAATTGACAAGAGTGAACCGGAGTATCAGGAGGCGAAGCGGCTTTTGAAGTTCCTGGATTATTTTGTGCCGGTGCCCAGTGAGGGTGTTCCGTTTAATTCGCTTCTGAGGGAGTTTATTGGCGGTAGTTGTTTTAATGTATAAATTAATTGTATGAATAAAAAAAGCTATATGTAGATATAAGGCTCTATGCAGTGCAGATATCGGTTGGCACAAAGATGAGAAGATTAGGATTTCTCTGTGCATAGGATCTGTGGTGTGTGGAGCCTTTTGAGTGTGAATCGGAAAAGTTAAAGTCTTCTGTGGTGCTGCGGATGGATAACGGGATTTACAGGGCTTAAAGGAAAGGGAAAATGATCATGAAAGAAAAAGTACAACTGACAAAACTGGCTCCAAACTGTGGCTGTGCAGCTAAGGTAGGACCGGGGACTCTGGCGGGAGTTCTTGGAGGGCTGCCAAAGTTCTGCGATCCGGATCTTCTGGTTGGAACGGACACTTCGGACGATGCGGCCGTTTATAAGGTTTCCGAAGATCTGGCACTGATCCAGACACTGGATTTTTTTACTCCGGTGGCAGATGATCCTTATGATTTCGGGCAGATCGCGGCGGCAAATGCATTGAGTGATGTATATGCCATGGGTGGAACTCCGAAGACAGCTTTGAATATTGTGACGTTTCCGAAGGATATGGATGTGGAGATCCTCGGGGAGATCCTGCGTGGTGGTGCAGATAAGGTGATGGAGGCCGGGGCGGTTCTTGCCGGTGGCCATACGATCCAGGATGATACACCAAAGTATGGGCTCAGTGTGACGGGTTTTGTAGATCCGAGGAAGTTCTGGAAGAATTTTGGAGCGCAGACCGGAGATAAGCTGATCCTGACGAAGGCGCTGGGTGCGGGGATCGTGAATACGGCGATCAAGGCGGAGATGGTGACGGAAGGTGCACGTAAGGCGGTTTTGGCTTCCATGAAGAAACTGAACCGGGACGCCTGTGAGGTTTTTAAAGAGTTTGAGGTTCATGCCTGTACGGATGTGACGGGGTTTGGTCTTGGGGGACATGCTACGGAGATGGCTGTGGCCAGTGACCGGACGGTTGTGATCGATACGGAGAAGCTGCCGGTGCTTCCGGATGTGGAGGAGTTTGCTTCTATGGGATTGATTCCGGGTGGGGCTTACAGGAACCGGGAGTTTGCTGAGAAAACCGGAGTGAAAAGTGTGGCAGAGCTCTGGCGGGAGGATCTGGTGTTTGATCCGCAGACTTCTGGGGGATTGCTGGCGGCGGTTCCGGAGAGGGATGTGCCGGAGATCATGAAGCGGCTGGATGAGGCTGGTATGCAGGCTGGGGTGATCGGTGAGGTTGTGGATCGGCAGGAGTGGACGTTGGTGCTCCGGTAGGAAATTAATTTACAAACTAATGTTTGGGCGATGACGTCAGAGTGGATGGTTGCGTAGGGGGATACTGCTGGGGAAAGTGGTGGAAGCAGAATGACGGATGGCGGATGGCGGACGCCTGGGGAAGAGGATATCGGTCCGGGCAGGGACTCCGTCGGGGGATACTACTAGGACTCCGTGAGTCGGCTAAAAGCATTGCGGCAGGGCCAGAACTCGTCGTTGGCTCAGACAGCTGACCCTGCCGCAATAACGCTGACTCCCGCAGCCCAAGTAGTTATCACCCTTCCTCCGCAGCAGCCCAAACCGATATCCTCTCCCCCAGGCTGGTGCATCCAGCTGGTAGGAAAAACATAAAATGTGTGGAGAGTATGGTTGTGGGATGCAGAACAGGAAAATTACTGTTTACTGGTAATATTCCGCGAGGTGTTTTTTGTGAGCGAAGGTCACAGAAAACCCGAGCCATACTGCGCGAATTTATGTGATTAGCATAAATTCTGTGCATCGCGAAGCGTGTTACTGAGAATGGAGTGAACAGTAATTCATGAAATATAGGCTCTGTATTTTTTATATATTGTTTGCCTAAGGGATAAAAGCATGGTATTATCATATGAGCGGAAATTGAGAAGACATAAAGAAAGAATATGAAAAATGTGACGGGAAAGGAAGAATTATGGAGAAACATAAACATGAGAGAAGTACATTTTCCGGGAAGATTGGATTTGTACTGTCTGCAGCTGGTGCTTCGGTAGGGCTTGGGAATATATGGAGATTCCCTTATCTGGCGGCAAAGTACGGCGGTGGAATTTTTTTACTGATCTATATCATTCTGGCATTGACCTTCGGATATTCTATGATCGTGGCAGAGACAGCTCTGGGACGTATGACAAAGAAAAGTCCGGTAGGTGCGTTTGGAACTTTTGGTAAATCAAAGTGGCTGTCTTTGGGCGGTTGGATCAATGCGATCATACCGGTTCTGATCGTGCCGTATTATTCCGTGATCGGTGGCTGGGTAATTAAATACCTGGTGGAATATGTAAAGGGAGGTAGTCAGACTCTTGCCGAAGACGGATATTTTTCTGCTTTTATAGCGGATGGATTTTCTACAGAAACCTGTTTCCTGTTTTTTACACTGCTTACGCTAGTGATCATTTATGCAGGTGTGCAGAATGGCGTGGAACGAGTTTCCAAATTAATGATGCCGATACTGGTATTCTTGTCTGTGGTCATTGTCATTTATTCGGTAACGAGGCCAGGAGCACTGGAAGGTGTGAAATATTTTCTGATACCAAATATCAAACACTTCTCCTGGATGACAGTGGTTGCGGCAATGGGACAGATGTTTTATTCTTTGTCGATCGCGATGGGTATTCTGGTAACTTTTGGTTCCTATATGAAAAAGGATGTATCTATTGAAGGTTCTACACAAAATGTAGAAATTTTTGACACAGCGATCGCGATGATGGCAGGTCTGATGATCATTCCGGCAGTGTTTGCATTTTCCGGTGGAGATCCGGATACGTTACAGGCGGGACCGGCACTGATGTTTATTACGATTCCGAAGGTATTCGCAAGCATGGGATTTGGAACTCTGGTTGGAATCCTGTTTTTTATACTGGTTCTCTGTGCAGCTCTGACCAGTTCTATTGCACTGACTGAGAGTGCAGTATCTACTTTTCAGGATGAACTGAAATGGGGGCGCAAGAAGGCGACAGTATTTGTCGGAATTATCATGGTTGTTCTCGGAAGTCTTTCTTCTCTTGGCTATGGTACTCTGGCGTGTGTTAAGATCATTGGAATGCAGTTCCTTGATTTCTTTGATTTCCTGACGAACTCTGTCATGATGCCGATCGCAGCGATTGCTACCTGTCTTCTGATATCCAGAGTAGTTGGTACAAAGAAGATTGAAGAGGAAGTACTGCAGGAAGGTGGTACTTTCCGCAGAAAAAGAATCTTTAATTTTATGATCCAGTATCTTTGCCCAATCTTTGCGGCAATCATTCTTTTCAGTTCTGTGGCAAATGCATTTGGATGGATTTCCATGTAAAAGACATAGGAGACCAAGAAAATTCCAACTTTACAAGTCTATACACCTGTGTTAAAATAGCAGGTGCGCAGCCAGGCCAGGTGATCGCGGCTGGACAGACGAAAGGGTTCAGACGAGGAAAGTCCGGGCTTCACAGGGCAGGATGCCGGATAACGTCCGGTGGAGGTAACTCCCAGACCAGTGCAACAGAAATAAACCGCCCCGTTTTGCGGGGTAAGGGTGGAAAGGCAGTGTAAGAGACTACCGCCGCTGTGGTAACAGAGCGGGCACATGTAAACTCCATTCGAAGCAAGACCGAGAAGAAAGCCATACGGCGGCCCGTCGTGCTTTCAGGTAGGTCGCTGGAGCCTTCTGGCAACGGAAGGCCTAGATAGATGATCACCCAACGACATAACCCGGCTTATCGGTCTGACTGTGTATGATAATAAGCACATAATAAAAGCAACTGTATTTTGCAGATCTGATCTGTGAAATATCAGTTGCTTTTTTGATAAAGAATGACAGCTTTTTATAGTTTCATAGTTTTATCTTTTTTCAGCTCCAAAATCACATCCAAAGACAAACCGGTAGTTTCAGCGATAGAAGTATCACTGAGTTTTCCTATCAGATTTCTGGCAATTTCAAGCTGCTTTTTCTGGGAACCATTGTTGAAACCATCATTAAAACCATCATTAAACAGCATCTGACCCAAACGTGTCATACGAATACACTCCTTTACATGTTCAAAATCATCATTTTCAAGAAACTTATCTGCCATAGTATAGAGCATCGCCTCGATTTTCTGCAGATCTTCCGATGGAATATCTTTTGTATTTCCGGTAAGAGAGAATGCCTGAAGGAACCGTTCCTTTTGAGAAAGTTGACCATCCATCAGAGGGATAAGTGTTAATGGAACGAGATCAGCCTTTGTAAGAATGTCTTCAGAGGAAAATTTCTCTTTCAGCGTTTCAATCAGCCTATCTGCATTGTGATTCTTCATTATGATCGGAATAATACGATAAGTATTTATTCCTTCAGTAAATGAAGTGACCGGATTTCGGATATTTCCCGGATAAAGAACGTATGTGGTGATAGAAACGCCATACTGATAATGTGTCATAAAAAATCCTTCCTGCAAAAGGAAATCAGAAAGAAATTGTCTGATTACAATATAACAGAAAAAATAAAAACAGAAAAAATAAAAACAGACAATACATTTTCCTTTGCGTAACAGCTATGTGTATGTAAACTTGATAAAATGAAAAAATACCAGAATCGGTAGATTATAATAAGAATAAAAATAGAAAAACTAAAAAATGTAATACAGACAATCCTTTCCGGAAATGCAAATCTGTTTCTAAAAGAATAAAATATCTAACACAAAAAGTCAACAATAAAAAAACAGAGGAGCAATGAGCAGGAACCCACCATTTCAAAATCTATGAAAACACAGCGCCCGGTCCCCGCATCGATAGTCAGGCCTTTGCAGGAGCCGTAGTAATACTTGGTCTGCGGGAGACTGCGTTATTTTTCAAAATCATGCTGTCTGAGCGACGTCAGGAGCGAGTTCATGATTTTGGAAAATGTTTTTAGCAGTCTTTCGCAGGCTTAGTATTACTAGGCTCCGAAACAGCCAAAATCGAAGTGGGGACCGGACGCGTCCGTTTGTTAATAATGCTCATATGAACTCTATTTATTCCGTTTACCTCTATATTTCTCCTCGCAATACTTACACCGGTAAACCTCATTCTCTTCATCTGCAAGAACAAAAATCTGATCCAGTCCCTGCTCGATGGAAGTAATGCAGCGAGGATTCTTGCATTTGATCACGTTCACAACCTGCTTCGGCAGCTTCAGCTCTTTCTTTGCAACGATCTTTTCGTCCTTGATGATATTTACGGTAATATTATGATCGATAAAACCAAGGATATCCAGATCCAGATCCTCGATGGGGCATTCAACCTTGATGATATCCTTTTTTCCCATTTTCTGGCTGCGGGCATTTTTGATGATAGCAACCGTACAGTCCAGCTTATCCAGCTTCAGGTCATGATAGATCGTCATTGCCTTGCCGGCTTTGATATGATCCAGAACATAACCCTCACGAAGAGCACCTACGTTTAACATGGCAGTTCCACCTCCAGTAATGTAAGAATCAGGGCCATACGGACATACACACCATACTGGGCCTGTTTGAAATAAGCGGCACGTGGATCAGAGTCCACTTCAACAGAAATCTCGTTAACACGTGGGAGTGGGTGGAGGATATACATATCCTTCGGTGCAAGCTCCATTTTCTGTTTGTCCAGAACATAGAAATCTTTCATGCGGACATAATCCTCTTCGTTGAAGAAACGTTCCTTCTGAACACGGGTCATGTACAGGATATCCAGATCCGGAAGTGCATCCTCCAGACGTTCCTCCTCGACAAACTCGACATTGTTGCGTTTCAGAACATCCTCACGGATATAGCTTGGAATACGAAGCTCCTCCGGAGAGATCAGAACAAATTTCACATTTTCATAACGGACCAGAGCCTCGATCAGAGAGTGAACGGTACGGCCGAATTTCAGGTCACCGCAGAGGCCGATGGTAATATTGTCAAGTCTGCCCTTCAGGGAGCGGATAGTTAAAAGATCGGTTAATGTCTGGGTAGGATGCTGGTGGCCGCCATCACCGGCATTGATCACCGGAATATTGGATGACATAGAAGCTACAAGCGGAGCACCCTCTTTCGGATGACGCATAGCACAGATATCTGCATAACAGGAAACAACGCGAATAGTATCGGCAACGCTTTCGCCTTTGGATGCGGAGCTGGAATCAGCAGAAGAAAAACCGAGAACCTTTCCTCCAAGATTCATCATGGCTGCTTCGAAACTTAAACGTGTACGTGTACTTGGTTCGTAAAACAATGTCGCAAGCCTTTTATCATCACAGGTATGTGCATACTTTTTTGGATTTTTCCCGATGTCGTCGGCGAGATTCAGAAGCTTATCAAGCTCTTCAACCGAGAAATCCAATGGACTCATTAAATGTCTCATGTTGTACCTCCAATTATTTACTGGAAATAAGATTCCTTCCAGTTATCATATAATATAACTGTGAGATTTTCAAGAGACTTTCCGAGGATTTTGTCGAAGGAGCCATTCGAAAAAGAGACCGGTAAAAAACCACAGAGGAGCATAGTCCAGCCGGATCACTCCTTTATACTGAAGCGGAACATGAGAATAATCCCAGGGACAGATGTGAAGCTTCTGAAAAAAAGATCCGCTTAAAAATTCCACGAAAAAAATCCCGCAGCTGTAAATGATCCCCCGTACCATAACTGGAAAGCGGGCAAGCTTGTAGTAAGCCGGACGGATCAGTGCTGCAAGTCCGTAAACAGGGAACATCAGAAGAGAGGTTTTGCCCATCATAGTAAAATGTCCGGTGACAAGAGAGTGCAGTCCTGTCCATAAGATCTCCAGACACCAGCCTGTAAAACCGCACAGAAAAAAATCCTTCTTTTGCATTTTAAAGCTCCTTCTCATCAGCAGAAATCCTGCGTTTTCCGGAAAAATGTCAGTTTAACTGAATTAAGAAAGTCCCCTGCGGGGCTGCGAATATCCGCCTGGACTTTAAATATATTTAACGTGGAAAAGCGTCTTTAATAGCCTTCCCTGCCTTGAAAAAAATATACACGTGGGTTATAATGAACAAAATTATTACTGCAAAGTGAAAAAGCAGTAATGGATCATCAACACATGCGGAAGGAGAAAACAGACGATGAATTATGAAGAAAGTCGTGCCTACATCAGAGCTGCGGAATTGAAAAAGGGAATTGTTCTGGGACTGGAAAATATGAGAGAACTGATGAGGCGGCTTGGAGATCCCCAGGATGAACTGAAGTATGTTCATGTAGCGGGAACTAACGGAAAGGGTTCTGTGATCGCATATCTGTATTCCGCTTTATCAGGTGCAGGTTACCGGGTCGGAAGATATATTTCCCCGGCGGTCTATTCCTACAGAGAGAGGATGGAGGTTAACGGAGAACCTGTCAGCAGAGAGAAATTTGCAGCATATGTGACAAGGATCGCGGAGGTGATCGATGAGATCGTAAAAGAGGGAAAACCGCATCCGTCAGTATTTGAAATTGAAACTGCAGCCGCATTTCTTTATTTTCGGGATGAGAAATGCGATCTGGTATTAATGGAAGTTGGTATGGGCGGTGATCTGGATGCCACCAACATTATAAGTACTACAGTTCTTTCCATTCTGGTATCCATCAGTATGGATCATACGGCATTTCTTGGAAATACCCTGGGCGAGATAGCAGAAAAAAAGGCCGGCATCATTAAACCGAACAGTCATATGGTAACTGTAAAGCAGCAGCCAGAGGCAGAGGCGGTCATACGAAGAATATGCTCAGAACAGAATGTGCCATACGAGGTAGCAGACCGGGACAGCGCAGAGGTACTGGAAGCATCCATAACCGGCCAGACCTTTCTTTATAAAGGAGAAAAATATACAATATCCCTGGCAGGTGCCTATCAGAAGGAAAATGCGGTGGCAGCGCTCCGAGCACTGGAAATCCTGAATGAACAGGGATATCCCACAACACTGGTCCAGAGACAGGATGGATTGAAACGTACCACCTGGCCGGGAAGATTTGCACTTCTCGGGACAGAACCGGATTTTGTGGTTGATGGAGCTCATAACCCTGCAGCGGCAGACATGCTGGCTGCATCCATTGAACGGTATTTTAAGGGAAAAAGGATCATCTACATCATGGGAATGTTCCGTGACAAGGATTACCGCAAGGTTATCCGGAAAACAGAAAAATACGCAGATACCATCCTGACGATTGCGGCACCGGATAACCCCAGGGCTCTGACCCCGCAGGAGCTGGCAGATGCGGTGCGGGAATTTCATTCTGATGTAAGGCCCTTTGACAACATCGAAGCCGCAGTGGCAGAGGCCTATCAGCTGGCAGGAAAAGAGGATGTGATCATTGCTTTTGGTTCCCTGGCGTTCTTGGGGGATCTTACAGAAATTATCAGGAAACATAACGGAGGAAACCAATGACGGATTTGGAAAGATACAGAGACGAGATCGATGAGATCGACAGTGAGATCGTACGTCTCTTTGAAAAACGAATGAAGGTGAGTGAGGAAGTCGCTGAATATAAAATAAAAACCGGTAAGCAGGTACTGGATCCGGCACGTGAGAGTCAGAAGATCCATACGCTGAAAAACAAGGCCCACGGGGACTTTAACAGCCTCGGCGTGCAGGAGCTTTTCCGTCAGATCATGGCCATCAGCCGTAAGAGACAGTACCAGCTGTTGACAGAGCATGGGATTTACGGAGAGCGCAATTTCACAACTGTGAAGCATGTTCCCCTTGAAAACGCAACGGTTGTGTTTCAGGGTGTAGAGGGAGCCTACAGCTATGCGGCTATGCGGCAGTACTTTGGGAAAAATATCGAAAGCTACCATGTAAAAACATGGAGGACAGCTATGGAAGATGTAACCCATGGCAAGGCCGATTATGCGGTACTTCCTATTGAGAATTCTACTGCAGGTATCGTGGCTGATATCTATGACCTTCTTATGGAGTACAAGCTGTATATCGTAGGCGAGCAGATCATCCGTGTGGATCATGTGCTTCTGGGCATGCCGGATGCACAGATAGGGGATATCAGGGAAGTCTGCTCTCATCCTCAGGGGCTTGCCCAGTGCAAGGCATTTCTGGAGGAAAACCCTTCCTGGAAAAAGAAGGAAGTGGAAAACACCGCAGGCGCGGCCAAAAAGGTCAGTGAGGTGGGGGACAAAGGCGTGGCAGCTATCGCAAGCCGTGAGGCTGGTGAGGTATTCGGTCTGAAGGTCCTTGCAGAAAATATCTGCAGAGAAAAAGCAAACTCTACACGTTTTATTATTGTAAGCAGGAAACCGGAATACGAGGAAAAGGCCGGGAAGATCAGCATCTGTTTTGAGCTGCCTCATGAAAGCGGAACTCTTTACAACATGCTTTCCCATATTATCTACAACGGACTGAACATGACCAAAATTGAATCCCGTCCGATTCCGGGAAAATCCTGGGAATACCGTTTTTTCGTGGATTTCACAGGGAAACTTGGCGAAAGCGCTGTGGAGAATGCGTTAAGAGGAATCGAGGCGGAGGCGAATGTTCTCCGTGTTCTTGGAAATTATTAAGATACAGAGGAGTTAAATTATTATGTTGGCAAGAATTCAGGAATGTATCCTTTACCGTGGATTTTCAAACGGTGAGATACTGGACGATATGACAGAACTTATTAATCTTTATGAAGCAGATGAAGAAGCACTCAAGGCAAGAGAAGACCAGTTTTTCAAAAGTGTCAACGGGCTGGTGGAGCTGGCAGGAATGTACGGTTTTTCCGGAAATATCTGGCATACATATCTTACCTTCCTTCTGGTAAATCATGAGAACGCTTTCAGTATGGCAAGCGAGATACGAGGAGCGATCAAGGGCAGCATTAACGACCTGGCAAAAAATGATTTCCAGATTTTCAAGGAATTGTATGATTTTGACATCACGGTCTTTGATAAAGTGTTCGGAACTGTATGCTGCAGGGTGATCTGTGATTACCAGACACCGGATGAGAACAGCAAGCTCTTTAATACCAGGATCCGTGACCGTATCTGTCAGATGAGCAAAACCCTGGCAGCAGCCACCACAACCGAAGAATTTATGGATGATATGGTATCCTTCTATAAAGATTTCGGTGTTGGCAAGCTTGGTCTCCATAAGGCATTCCGTATCGGCCACGATGAGGAGGGAAAGGTGGAGATCCAGCCTATCACAAGGATCGCACATGTGAAGATCGATGATCTGGTAGGATATGAGATCGCCAAGAAAAAGCTCATTGATAATACAGAGGCATTTGTACAGGGGAGAAAGGCGAACAACTGTCTGCTCTTTGGTGATGCGGGAACCGGTAAATCTTCCAGTATCAAGGGAATCCTGAACCAGTATTATGATCAGGGACTTCGTATCATTGAGGCCTATAAGCATCAGTTCCAGGATCTTAATGAAGTTATCGCCCAGATCAAAAACCGTAACTATCGTTTTATCATTTATATGGATGATCTTTCCTTTGAGGAATTTGAGATTGAATATAAATACCTGAAAGCAGTGATCGAGGGCGGTCTTGAGAAAAAACCGGACAATGTCCTGATCTATGCCACAAGTAACCGGCGTAATCTTGTCCGTGAGCGTGCCACAGACAAGCTGGAGATCGCAGATGACAATGATCTGCATTCCTCCGATACCGTGCAGGAGAAGCTTTCCCTGGTATATCGCTTTGGCGTCCGTATCTACTTTGGCAAACCGGACAAAAAACAGTTCCAGGAGATCGTCCGCACACTGGCAGCCCGTTATGGAGTTACCATGCCGGAGGAGGAGCTTCTTCTGAAAGCCAACCAGTGGGAGATCTCTCACGGCGGACTGACCGGACGTGCAGCGCAGCAGTTTATCGATTACATTGTGGGAACAGAGGAAGAAAAAAAGAAATAGTTTACCTGTGTATTGGGGGAAAGGATGAAAAACTATGGCGGTGACAACCTTTGCAGCAATTGATATAGGCTCCTATGAAGTCAGTATGAAGATCTTTGAAATGTCAAAGCGGATCGGCTTCCGGGAGATCAATGATGTCCGTTACCAGCTGGAGCTGGGCCGTGGAACTTATGCTGCAGGACGGCTAGAGATGGAGACTGTGGATGAGCTCTGCGAGACCCTTAATGATTTTAAACGCATGATGGCTGAATTTGGGGTAGAAAGCTGGCGTGCGTGTGCAACAAGCTCTCTCCGTGAGCTGGAAAATCCGGTGATCATTCTGGAGCAGATCTATCAGAGAACCGGTATCCGGGTAGAGATCCTGAGTAATGCGGAACAGCATTTTCTGGGATATAAATCCATTGCTGCCATTGAATCCGGCTTCAAAAAGGCTATTCAGAAGGGGACGGCGATCCTGGATATCGGAGGAGGAAATCTGCAGATCTCTCTCTTTGATAAAGATGCTCTGGTGCTGACCCAGAGTATCCGTATGGGAAGTCTTCGTATCCGCGAACGTCTGAAAGAACTGGAGAAAACAACTCCACATTATGACCGGCTGATAGAGGAATTTATCCGAAATGATCTGATAAGCTTTCAACGTCTTTATCTTAAGGACAAGGAAATCTCCAATCTGATCCTGATGGGAGATTTTCTCACAGATACGATCTTTCAGGACAGATCCGGAGAGAATATCATCACAAAGGAGGAATTCCTGAAGAAATACGAGACCATTGTAAACATGTCCGATCATGACCTTGCCGAATCCATGGAGTTGGAACCGGAATATGCGTCTCTGATCGTGCCGAACATGGTTATCATCCGAAACTTTATAGAAATCTTTCAGGCAGAAGCACTCTGGATTCCGGGTGTTTCTCTTCTGGACGGGATTGCCTATGACCATGCGGAAAAAAACAAATATCTGAAAAGTGTACATAATTTTGAAAATGATATCCTGGTGGCATCCAGGAACATTGCCAAAAGGTATTCCAGCGGAAAGAACCACATTGCAGGAACTACCGATGTGGCACTGGATATTTTTGACAGCACAAGGAAGATCCACGGCATGGGAAAACGTGAACGGCTTCTTCTGCAGATCGCAGTTCTTCTTCATGACTGCGGAAAATATATCAGTATGAGTGAGGTGGCAGAATGCTCTTACCGGATCATCATGGCTACGGAGATCATAGGTCTTTCCACAGAGGAGCGGCAGGTGATCGCTAGTGCGGTGAGGTACAATACCAGAGAATTCGGCTGCTACAAAGAGATCAACCGTGAAACATCCATGAGTAGGGAAAATTATCTCCTGACTGCGAAGCTGACCGCGATTCTCCGCCTGGCCAATGCTATGGACAGAAGCCATTACCAGAAGGTAAAAGCGCTTAATGTAACCTTAAAAGACAGGATTCTTTACCTGGTGGTGGATTCCGCAAGGGATGTTTCTCTGGAACTGGGGCTTCTGAAAGATAAAAAGGAATTTTTTGAAGAGGTGTTTGGAATCCGGCTTGTAATGAGACGGAAGGGAAGAAGATAACGGAGGAGGTTTTTGTATGAAATTTAAGGAATTTGACAAACCGGAATATTTTGTAAACAGAGAGCTGAGCTGGATCAAATTTGATGATCGTGTGCTCAGTGAAGCCAGAGACAAAAATCTACCTCTGTTTGAGAGACTGAAATTTTTGAGTATCACCTCATCCAATCTGGATGAATTTTATATGGTCCGTGTTGCATCCCTGAAGGATCAGGTTCATGCAGGGTACAAAAAAACAGATATTGCAGGAATGACAGCCAAGGAACAGCTGAAAGCCATCAGTCGGCAGACACATGATCTTGTTCACGTACAGTACAGTACATTAAACCGGTCTCTGGTCCCTGCGCTTGAAAAAGCAGGACTTCATGTGATCTTTGAGCACGAGGCATTTTCCGAGAAGCAGAAAGAATTTGTGGATCAGTATTTTGAAGACAATGTATATCCGGTCCTGACACCAATGGCAATGGATTCTTCCAGACCGTTTCCTCTGATCCGTAATAAAACGTTGAATATCGGAGCACTTCTTTCCAAAAAAGATACCAAAAAAGGAAAAGAAGAGATTGATTTTGCCACTGTACAGGTGCCTTCTGTACTTCCGAGAGTAGTGATCATTCCATCTGAGAAAAAAGACCATACAACCGTAACACTTCTGGAACAGATCATTGAGCGCAACATCGACAAGCTGTTCTTAAGCTATGATGTGATCTGTGCCCATCCGTACAGGATCATGCGTAATGCGGATCTTCCTATTGACGAGGATGAGGCAGAGGATCTTCTGGTTGAGATCCAGAAACAGCTGAAAAAACGCCAGTGGGGAGAGGTGATCCGCCTGGAAGTGGAAGATAAGATGGATCCGCGGCTTCTGGATATTCTGAAAATGGAGTTTCAGGTTCATGGAGATGATATCTTTTTTATCAACGGACCGCTGGATCTGACCATGCTGATGAAGGTTTATGGTATTGACGGATACGATCAGTTCAAGGAACCGAAATACAAACCGGCAGCAGTGCCTGCATTTCAGAATGATAAAGATATTTTTCAGGTGATCAGGGAGGGTGATGTGTTCCTGCATCATCCGTATATGAGCTTTGATCCGGTGGTGAATTTCGTGCGTCAGGCGGCAAAGGACCCGGATGTACTGGCAATCAAGCAGACCCTGTATCGCGTCAGCGGCAATTCACCCATCATCGCGGCACTTGCTCAAGCCGCAGAAAACGGCAAGCAGGTTTCTGTTCTTGTAGAGCTGAAAGCGCGTTTTGATGAGGAAAACAATATCGTCTGGGCAAAAATGCTGGAAAAGGCAGGCTGTCATGTGATCTATGGTCTGGTGGGCCTGAAAACACACAGTAAGATCACTCTTGTTGTGAGAAGAGAAGAAAACGGGATCCGCAGATATGTGCATCTGGCAACCGGAAACTATAACGATTCCACAGCCAAGCTTTATACAGACTGTGGTATATTTACCTGTGATGAACGGTTTGGAGAGGATGCAACTGCTGTGTTCAACATGCTTTCCGGATATTCCGAGCCGAAGCGCTGGAATCGCCTGATCGTTGCACCGATCTGGATGAAGGACCGTTTTGTAAAAATGATCGAAAGAGAAGCGGAGCATGCGAAAAAGGGAGAAGAGGCTCACATTGCGGCAAAGATGAATTCTCTGTGCGACCCTGAGATCATTGCAGCGCTGTATTATGCTTCTTCCTGTGGGGTCAGGATCGATCTTCTGATCCGCGGCATCTGCTGCCTGAAGGTGGGCATTCCGGGTATCAGCGAAAATATCCACGTGCGTTCGATCGTTGGTAATTTCCTGGAGCACAGCCGTATTTTCTATTTCCGCAATGGCGGTTCCGATGAAATCTATATGGGAAGTGCGGACTGGATGCCACGTAACCTTGACCGTCGTGTGGAGATTGTTTTCCCTGTGGAAGATGAGCGGATCAAGGAAGAGATCATGCATGTGCTGGATCTGGAATTCCGTGACAATGTAAAAGCACATATCCTGCAGCCCTCCGGTTTGTATGAGAAGCAGGACAAACGTGGCAAAACGCTGATAAATTCCCAGATGGAATTCTGCAGGGAGGCTACCGAGCGGGCCAAGGCAGCAAAAAAGGAGAAAAAAGAAAAGAAGAGAGTTTTCGTACCGGCTGAACCGGCGGAGGATATTATAAAATAGTAAAAGAAAAGGACAGCCTGTCATATCAATTTATGATACAGCTGTCCTTAAATAATGTTCTCAAAGATTATCCATATTACGTCAATACTGTATGATATTCAGAAAACCTGACAGCATGCGGACGTTTCTAATAACACTTCTTGCAGGCTTTATACCCTGCAGCTTCGGCCTGGGAGCGTGTCATTTCTGTGGCATTATCCGGATTCATATTTCCGCAGTTAGGGATCCGGTGGTACTTGCTTCCGGTAGCGGAGATCCAGACCATATCACCCACTGGCTCCGGATCGGCCTGCACTCCGGTCTGAGGATCTGCAGCAGCCGAATCAGAAGATCCATAGCCGGACGCACCGGAATCCTTATAAGCGGAGGAAGGCTGTGTGCCGGTATCCGATTCATCTCCAGCAGAATAATCATTACAGGGACTCTGGTTCCACTGGATATTGCTTCCGTCGCTGACTGCGATCACCGTACCCTGCTCATCAGTACGAAATACCTGTATTCCCATATCCGCAAGCTTATCCATGGTATCCTTATGAGGATGTCCGTAGGAATTACCGGCGCCGCAGCTGATCACTGCATATTCCGGAACAGTCTTCTGGAGCAGATCCCAGGTGGTGGCAGTGGCAGAACCGTGATGTCCCGGAACGATCACATCGCAGGAAAGATCAAGTCCCAGATCACAGATCGCTTCCTCCCCGGCAGATTCTGCATCCCCGGTAAAAAGAAAATGGTTATTTCCGTTTTCCAGCCGGATCGCAACAGAATTGTCGTTATCGTTGCTGCTGATCGATTGAGGAGAAAGCACCGTAAATTTCCCGCCTCCGAAAGTAAAATCCGTTCCGGGCTCCGGATGCTGCACAGTTAATCCCTGAGCGGCAACACTGTTTTCAAAAGATTGATAGATCTTTGTATCCTGTACATAATCTGCACCGATCACATTTTTTACGGAAAAGCTGTCCAGGCATCCTACAAGACCAGCCACATGGTCCTCGTCATAATGGGAGGAGATCATATAGTCAATGATGGAAATATTCTGTTTCTGCAGATAGGAAACCACGAAACTGGAATGTCCTCGGTCACCGCCGTCATACAGGAGATTCTGCCCCTGTGACTGGACCAGGATCGAAAGCCCCTGCCCTACATCCAGAAAGTGTACAGCCATTGTTGTGTCAGCAGAAGCAGCCTCGGCTGTGTAAGCAGCAGAGGGAACTCCTGCGACTGTTAGCAGAACAAGCAGCAGAGAAAGAAAAAATGTCTGCAGCTTTCTGCGAAAAGAACGTTTGTGATGCATGAGAAGTCACCCCCTTATCTTAAGTATTTTCAGGGGAAATTATAAAACAGAAGAGAAAGAAATGCAAAATAATATATGTGAAAATACAGAAAACAGATAAACAGGAAGAACGAAATTTTTATATGCAATGTTCAGAGCAAAGTTTGAAAGCGATAACAGGAAAAAGTGAAGTATAACAATCACAAAAAAGCAGTCAGAATAAAAATCCTAACTGCTTTCAGTTGATAGCCAGTACGGGAATCGAACCCGTGTTTCCGCCGTGAGAGGGCGGCGTCTTAACCCCTTGACCAACTGGCCATATTCATTTGTGTCGTTTGCTCTTGATTTCTGTTGTTTCCCGCAACCGACTTCGTTAGTATATAATACTTTCTTACAAAATGCAAGCACTTTTTTTCTTTTTTTGAAAAAAATTTTCACCCTGTTTTTTGACAATTTTTTTGACGGAAAAATCGATTGATGATATGATAGATACAAAACGAAATGGAATAAAAAAATATAAAGAGGAAGAGTATGGATTACAGAAAAAAGAAAAATTTGATATGGAAGGGAGAATCCTTTCTTTTTGTTGTGGTGCTGCTGGTTTTTGGCGCGATCTTTGCGGCAATCCACACAGGGGGGCTGATCCAGAATCAGGACAGTGTACAGCTTCTTAACAAAGGATGGTACTACATAAAAGACGGAAAAAAACAGGAGATCACCCTGCCTGCGGAAATTCCGGCAAAAACAGGTGAAAAGCTGATCCTGTACAATGAAAGTCTGGGAGCGGAAAGCAGAGGAATGACCGTGGTTTCTACAGGAGCCCAGTACGATCTGGTGATACGCCTGAATGGAAAGATCCTGTATGAATATAAGGAGGCCATGTTTTCCAAAAATGTGCAGATGCGTTCCAAGGTGCAGTGCATCGCCGCTCTGGGTAATGACACAGAGGGAAAAGTCCTGACGTTCAGCTATTCTGCGCCTCAGAGAGGAAAATATGTTATAGAGCCGGTATGCATAGGAACCGGAAGTGCAATAGCCTGGTATCAGATCAGAAAAGCAGCCATTCCTTTAGGGGCAGCAACGATCATGATCGTATTAAGTATGATCGCCCTGTGCATCTGCATCTATATGAGAATAAGGCAGATGCCGGACAGACGGTTCCGGGATGTGGCACTGTTCCTTATGATGTGCAGTATCTGGCTGGTGACGGACTCATCACTGGCACAAAGCTACAGCAGATGCCCCGAAGCATTATGTCTCATTTCTTTTTATATGTTCATGCTGATGGCAGTTCCGATGCTGCGTTTTTTGCAGAATATCGGAAACATGAAAAAATACAGGCTCCTGGATCTTGGAATCTTTACATTTTATCTGAATGCTGTTTTACAGGGAGTTCTGGTGATCCTGGGAGCCTTTGAATTTAAGGATATGCTGTTTGTAACACATATCCTGCTGTTTGTGTGGGTCCTGATATCAGCGGTACTTCTGATCCGGGAGTACCGGAAGCATAAACAGCGTGAGATACATCTGCTTCTCATTGCATATATCATCGTGGGAACAAGCGGTATCATAGCGCTGATCCTGTACTGGCTGTTCGAGATTTCCTACTATGGATCCATTTTTGAATTGGGAAATCTTGTGTTTCTTGTGCTGGTCATTGCAGACGCAGTCATGATGATGGCAGACAACGTCCGTTACCGTCTGGAATCCCAGGCTTACGAACGACTGTCCAGAGAAGATGGGATGACAGGACTTGAGACGAGAGCCAATTTTGAGAAAAAATTGGAAAGTATTTCCGCAGATATGGGCAGATACCGGGATATCCTTCTTATGTATATCGATATCGATCAGCTTCGCGTGATCAACGAAGAATACGGACGGGCTGCAGGAGACGAGATGGTGGTGATCTCGGCCAGATGTGTGGAGAACGTTTTCCAGGAAAAAGGAACCTGCTACCGCATCGGCGGGGATGAATTTGCGGTTCTGGTCTATGATCCGGAAGTACCGGATGAATTCTGGCCGGAACGCCTGAAAGAAGAGCTACGGAATATCGGGAGAGGATGCAGACATCGTTTTTCGTTATCTCTGGGATGCAGCCATCTGCGGAATAAGGATGGTTCTCTGAAATCCATAGGAGAATGGAAATATGAGGCAGACAGGAAGCTTTATGAGAACAAAAAGAAGGAGGATTTGAAAAATGGAGTATATTAACTGTTTTCAGATCACATCCCTTGTCCTGGTGACGATGATCGCGATACATTATTTTTCTCATAAAAGACTGAACAATGCGGAAAACAGGAATTTTGTATGTTCTCTGGCTTTCAGCGGTGTTTACGTGCTGCTGGATATGCTGAGTGCGGTGATCGCGGGAGGCGGCAGCAGCGAAGGCTGCAGAATGTCAGCGCTGGTCCTGACGCTCTATTATTTCTGTGATGTCATACTTACCTACGGGCTTTTCTGCTACATTCGGATCATCACCGGAAGACAGAAGGAGAAGTATAAATGGCTGAAAACCGGCTGGGTGGTCCTGCCGGCTGCAATGCTGCTGGCAGTTACAGCAAACTTACGGACGGGATGGCTTTTTTATTTTGACCAGGAAGGTAGATTTATCCGGGGAAGTTTTCATTTTCTGCTCTATGGATATGTATTCTTTTTTATGCTGGTGATCGTTGCATTTATGTTACTTTATGGAAAAACAGCAGAAAAAGAAATACGGCGTACCATATGGAGATTTTGGTTTATCGAAGCAGCCTGCCTGTTTCTCCAGATTGCCGCGGAAAGAATACTGCTTACCGGCTTCGGACTTTCTGTAGGACTTTGGCTGATCTATCTTACTATGAACAATCCAGGTGAATATACGGACAGTATGACAGGTTTATTTGACAAACAGTATTTTGACAAATGGATCGGAGAAAAGCTCTATCGAAAAGAAAGCTTTCATCTGCTTGCTGTGGATGCCCGCAATATGAAGCAGATCAACCGGATCTACGGTACCAGAGTGGGAGATCAGCTGCTGATCCGGGCGGCAAAGGGATTTCGGGAGATCACGGATTCAGTGCAGATCTTTCGTATCACAGGCAATTGCTTTCTGGCAGTGCTGGACTCGCTGACAGATTATGAAAAAGCCAGAGACGGCATAGAAGAATTTCTGAAAAAGCCGTTTTTTATCGAAAACGAAAAGGTGTCGTTCCATGCTGCGATCTGCGGGATCATGAATGCGGAAAAACTGGAAAAAGAGGATAGTATTCTTTCTTATATTGAATATATGATCTCTCTGATACAGAACCGTCAGGATACGGTCCTGATCCAGTCGGACAGCAAGATCCTGGAGGGCTTCCGCTATGAGCAGGAAGTGGAGCATTTTCTTCAGAAGGCTGTGAAAGAGGATCTGTTCGAGGTATATTATCAGCCGGTATATTCCATAAAAAACGAGGATTTTGTTACTCTGGAGGCACTGAGCCGGCTGAAACATCCTGTTCTGGGAATGATCCCGCCGGATGTGTTTATCGGGATCGCGGAAAAACAGGGAATGATCTCTGCGGTGGGATGCCTTCAGCTTCACAAGGTCTGCCGTTTTATAAAAGAGCATGAATATATCATGAAGAAGATCCGGAATGTGAAATTCAATCTTTCTCCTTCTGAATTGATGAAACCCGGATACAGCCATGTGCTTATCGGGATCATACAGGGGTATGGATTGGATCCGGGATATTTTCAGTTTGAGATCACGGAAAACGTGGCAACCGAATACAGCGAAAGCTTCTGCACAGCCATTGATGATTTTGCAGAAGTGGGAATCCACATGTGCCTGGATGATTTTGGTTCCGGTTATGCAAATCTGAACGCAGTTCTTCGCATTCCGTTTTCAGCAGTAAAAATGGACCGTTCTCTTTTGTCCGGGGTCAGCAGCGATCCTCAGACGGCTACCTTTTATCGCAGCATTGTCATGATCCTGCAGCATATGGGATATAAGGTGATCGCAGAAGGCGCTGAGACCGAAAAGGAGGTAAAACTTCTGGAAAAATGGGGTGTGGATATGATACAGGGATATTATTTTTCCAGGCCCCTGTGCGAGGAGAAGCTTCTGGAAAAAATTTCCTGAAATGATCAGAAACAGGCGGAAAACATGCTTTTATAAAAAGCAGGGTTTTCCGCCTGTTGTATTCAGACAGACACAAATTGCTTGAAGTTTACAGATACTTTTGATAGAATAGATAGGCTGTGGCGGCTGAAGAAAGCGATTTTTCGGAAGACCGGTTTCTTGAACTGCCACGCATATCTTTTGGAAAAATTGCAGAAAAAAGATGATCATGTGGACTTTACAAGTACATATATTTTGAGTATAATACAAACAAATGTTCGAATATAAAAAAGAAAGGAATCAGTGGAATGGCAAAAAAAGACACTTATGATGCGGGCAGTATCTCTGTCCTGGAGGGCCTCGAGGCCGTGCGAAAGCGCCCCGGTATGTATATCGGAAGCGTATCCAGAAAGGGACTGAACCATCTGATATATGAAATCGTAGACAATGCGGTGGATGAGCACCTTGCAGGGTACTGCAGCCGTATCCATGTAGTTCTTGAGAAGGACGGTTCCTGCACGGTAGAAGATAATGGACGAGGGATCCCGGTGGATATGCATGCCAAGGGAATATCTGCGGAGCGTCTTGTTTTTACAACCCTTCATGCAGGCGGTAAGTTTGACAATTCCGCATATAAGACAAGCGGCGGACTTCATGGTGTAGGTTCTTCCGTAGTGAACGCATTATCTACGTATCTGGATATTAAGATCAGCCGTGATGGTTATATACATCATGACCACTATGAGAGAGGAATCCCTACCATTGAACTGGAAGCAGGACTTCTCCCCAAATTAGGGAAGACCAGAGGTACCGGAACCTGTGTGAATTTCCTTCCGGATCCGGAGATTTTTGAGAAAACAAGATTCGGAGCAGCAGATGTAAAGAGCCGTCTTCATGAGACTGCCTATCTGAATCCGGAGCTTACCATCCATTTTGAGGATCGAAGAGGGGACACTCCTGAGGATATCGAGTATCATGAGCCGGAGGGGATCGTAGGCTTTATCCGTGACCTTAACAAGAATGCACAGTCTCTCCATGATCCGGTTTATTTTAAAGGAGAGGCAGACGGGATCCAGGTGGAGGTTGCTTTTCAGTTTACCAATGAGTTCCGTGAGAACGTTCTAGGATTCTGCAATAATATCTACAATGCAGAGGGAGGAACTCATCTGACCGGATTTAAGACTACCTTCACAACGGTAATGAACACCTACGCACGTGAGATCGGTGTACTGAAGGATAAAGACCCCAATTTTACAGGTGCAGATATCCGAAACGGAATGACAGCTGTAGTCTCCATCAAGCATCCGGCACCCCGCTTTGAGGGACAGACCAAGACCAAGCTGGACAACCAGGACGCATCCAGAGCCACCGGCAAGGTAGCAGGAGAACAGCTGGTACTGTTTTTTGACCGAAATCTGGAAACACTGAAGAGCGTCCTTTCCTGTGCGGAAAAGGCGGCCAAGATCCGTAAGACCGAGGAGCGTGCCAAGACAAACCTTCTCACCAAACAGAAATACTCTTTTGATTCCAACGGCAAGCTGGCCAACTGTGAGAAGAAGGATCCGTCACTGTGTGAGATCTTTATCGTAGAGGGAGATTCCGCCGGCGGTTCGGCCAAGACAGCCAGAGACCGTAACTATCAGGCAATCCTTCCGATCCGCGGTAAGATCCTTAACGTAGAGAAGGCTACCATTGACAAGGTGCTGGCCAACGCAGAGATCAAGACTATGATCAATGCCTTTGGCTGCGGCTTTTCCGAAGGCTACGGAAATGATTTTGATATCACGAAGCTTCGCTATGACAAGATCGTGATCATGGCCGATGCGGATGTGGATGGTGCTCATATCTCTACTCTGCTTCTGACCTTGTTTTACCGTTTTATGCCGGAGCTTATCTATGAGGGACATGTGTATATTGCCATGCCACCTCTTTATAAGGTAATGCCGAAGAAGGGGCAGGAGGAATATCTCTACGATGACAAGGCTCTTGAGAAATACCGTAAGAGCCATAAACCGGGAAGCTTCACACTCCAGAGATACAAAGGTCTTGGTGAGATGGACGCCCAGCAGCTCTGGGAGACTACCCTGAACCCTGAGACAAGAATGATGAAGCGTGTGGAGATCGAAGATGCCCGCATGGCCTCCGATGTGACAGAGATCCTGATGGGAAGCGATGTTCCGCCACGTAAGGCCTTTATCTATGAGCATGCAACAGATGCAGAGCTGGATATTTGATTGGGAGAATAAACTATGAATACGAAACAGGACAATATCATCCGCACCGATTATGCGGAGATCATGCAGAAATCATATATCGATTACGCCATGAGCGTTATCATTTCCAGAGCACTGCCGGATGTACGTGACGGACTGAAGCCGGTACAGCGCCGTACCCTTTACGATATGTATGAGTTGGGCATCCGTTACGACCGCCCGTACCGTAAATGTGCCCGTATCGTAGGAGATACTATGGGTAAATATCATCCCCACGGTGACAGCTCCATTTATGATGCGCTTGTAGTCATGGCGCAGGAATTTAAAAAGGGTCGTACACTGGTGGACGGACATGGAAACTTTGGTTCCATTGAAGGCGACGGAGCCGCAGCCATGCGATACACAGAGGCCCGCCTGGAGAAGCTGACCCAGGAGGTTTTTCTGGAAGACCTTGATAAGAACGTTGTGGACTTTATGCCGAACTTTGATGAAACAGAGAAGGAGCCGGTAGTACTTCCGGTGCGTATTCCAAACCTCCTTGTAAACGGAGCAGATGGAATCGCCGTTGGTATGGCTACCAGCATCCCGCCGCATAACCTGGGCGAAGTGGTGGATGCGGTGAAGGCATACATGAAGAATAATGATATCAGCACCCGTGGGCTGATGCGTTATCTCAAGGGCCCGGATTTTCCGACAGGTGGTATCGTAGTAAATAAGGACGACCTTGTAAAGATCTATGAATCCGGAACAGGCAAGCTCCGTATCCGTGGACGGGTGGAAATAGAGAAGCTGAAGGGCGGTCGCCAGCAGCTGGTGATCACAGAGATTCCTTACACCATGATCGGTGCAAACATCGGAAAATTCCTTAATGATATCGCAACCCTGGTAGAGACCAAGAAGACCACAGATATCGTGGATATTTCCAACCAGTCTTCAAAGGAGGGAATCCGTATCGTTCTGGAACTGAAGCGCGATGCAGACGTGGAGAACCTTACCAACATGCTCTATAAGAAGACCCGACTGGAGGATACCTTCGGTGTCAACATGCTGGCAGTTGCAGACGGAAGACCGGAAACACTGGGACTGAAGCAGATCATTGCTCACCATGTGGACTTTGTATTTGAAGTAAATTCCAGAAAATATACAACCCTTCTTGCCAAGGAACAGGAGAAACGGGAGATCCAGGAAGGTCTTATCAAAGCCTGCGATGTCATTGATCTGATCATCGAGATCCTCCGTGGCAGCAAGAGCCGTGACCAGGTAAAGAAATGTCTGACCGACGGTATCACAGAAGGGATTAAATTCAAGACCAAGACATCCGAAAAAGCGGCAAAATCCTTGAAATTCACAGAGAAACAGGCCACAGCTATCCTGGACATGCGTCTTTACAAGCTGATCGGTCTGGAAATCGATGCTCTGATGAAGGAGCATGAGGAAACCATGAAGAACATTGCTGCTTATGAGGATATCCTGAATAATTATGACTCCATGGCAGCAGTGATCATGGGTGAACTGGATCAGATCAAGAAGGAATACGGCAGTAAGCGTAAGACTTCCATTGAAAACGCAGAGGAAGCTGTTTATGAGGAGAAGAAGATGGAAGAGACCGAAGTCTGCTTCCTGATGGATCGTTTCGGATATATGCGTCTCATTGACAAGAATGCCTACGAGCGTAATAAGGATGCCGCTCATGCAGAGAGCCGCTATGTCTTTACCTGCATGAATACGGACAAGATCTGTATCTTTACAGATACCGGCAAGCTCCACACAGTGAAGGCAGAGGATATCCCGCTGGTACGTTTCCGTGATAAAGGTGTTCCGGCAGATAATCTGGGTAATTATGACAGTACTTCCGAGCAGATCCTTTATGTGGCACCGCTGAGTCAGGTAGCAGCCTCCACAGTGCTCTTTGTTACAGAGAACGGAATGTGCAAGCTGGTAAAAGGAGAAGAGTTCCGTGCTTCCAAGCGTACCATTGTTTCCACCAAGCTTGCAGAGGATGACCGCCTTGTATTCGTAGGAGCAGCCGATGAGATGGATCAGGTTGTGTTCCAGTCTGAAAAGGGTTACTTTCTCCGTATCATGAAAACTGAGATCTCCGTCACTAAGAAAAACGCTATGGGTGTCCGCGGCATGAAGCTTACCGGTGAAGACCGGATCCACCATGCGTATCTTTTGGAAAGCAGGCAGGAATATGCCATTACCTACCACGACAAACCATATGTACTTAACAAAGTCAAACTCGCCAAGCGAGACACCAAAGGTGTGAAGCCGAGAATCTGATCACTACCCCGCCATCTACCTCACAGCTTACGGTGATCTGGCTGGAACTGACCATTCGTGAGATGCACGCTCATTCCCGGTTTGACGGGCAGATATAAGGGGAAGGCTCTCCTCCCTGAAATACGTAGACAAAGGTCAGCTCTACGAAGCCACCATCCACAAGTCCCTGAAAGAAGCCACCACCCGCCGCACTGTAGTCCTGGTATCCCACAGAGTCTCCACTATGAATGTGGTGTATGAGATGGAGAATGGGAGATTATCATAAGAGATGGCGCTTTGGATACATTGATATAGATGAACTAAAGCAGTATAATATATATAACTTGTAGTGAGGGTACGGTGTTGTAAATGGAAGAGAAGAGGATGAATTATATTGCACATTGTGATGGTGAACGTGAACAAAGTATATTAGAGCATTTGCAGGGAACAACAAGCCATTTGATATAGCACATTGTTGCAATCGTCGTTCCCCACGCGGGAACGTGGATTGAAATAATGAGATCATGAAAGCGTTGAACTTGAATGCCTGTCGTTCCCCACGCGGGAACGTGGATTGAAATATCAACGCAAAGAGATTCGTGGAGATTGAAAGTGTCGTTCCCCACGTGGGAACGTGAATTGAAATAACAAAGAGGAAATCAAACGGTGTGGTACATGGGACATTCCCTATGCGGGGACAAAAACCGGAAATCGCAATTAATACTTGCATTTAACAGACATTGGTGTTACAATAAACGAAACTAAGAACTTATTGGCATAGGAGTGGGCGAGAGCCCGCTCCTATTTGCTGAGAAGGAATTTGTTCAGAAATAGGCAGAAACAGGAAAGGCAGGTGGGAAGCATGAGCAGACGGGAAGAATATGAACAGAAGACAGAGGCGATCCTTACACCAATCGTGGAGTCCAGGGGCTTTGAGCTGGTAGACGTGGAGTATGTCAAGGAAGCCGGAACCTGGTATCTCAGAGGCTATATCGACAAGCCGGGCGGAATCACAGTCAATGACTGCGAGGACGTAAGCCGTGCATTCAGCGATATACTGGATGAGCAGGATTTCATCGAGGACAGCTACATTATGGAGATCAGTTCTCCGGGACTTGACCGGCCTCTTAAAAAAGAAAAAGACTTTAAGAGAAGCCTTGGCAAGCTGGTGGAGATCCGTACCTACCGGCCCATCGAGAAACAGAAAGAATTCTGTGGTATTTTAAATGCATATGATAGTAACAGTGTGACAATCGATGAAGACGGCACAGAACGTACCTTTGATAAAAAAGATATTGCCCTGATTCGTCTCGCGATCGAATTCTAAAAGAGAATCGAATCTGTAAAATTCAGGAGGAAAAAAGAAAAATGAGCAGAGATTTAAGAGATGCGCTGGACGTTCTCGAAAAAGAGAAAAATATCAGTAAGGATACACTGCTGGAGGCAATTGAGCAGTCACTGATCCAGGCATGTAAGAACCATTTCGGAAAGGCAGATAACGTTCACGTTATGATCGATCCGGAGACCTGTGACTTCAGTGTTTACGCTGACAGAACTGTTGTAGAGCATGTGGAGGATCCGGCGCTGGAGATTTCTCTGGTGGATGCACAGAAAACAAACACGAACGCAGAGATCGGTGATGTTATGAAGGTTGAGATCCAGTCCAGGGAATTCGGACGTATCGCAACCCAGAATGCAAAGAATGTCATTCTTCAGAAAATCCGTGAGGAAGAGCGTAAAGTTCTTTACGATCAGTACTATGGAATCGAAAAAGAAGTGGTAACCGGTATTGTTCAGAGAGTAATGGGCAAAAATGTCAGCATCAACCTTGGTAAGGCAGACGCAGTCCTTACAGAGAACGAACAGGTAAAGGGTGAGACCTTCCAGCCAACTGAGCGAGTAAAAGTTTACATTCTTGAAGTTAAGGATACACCGAAGGGACCGCGTATCCTGGTTTCCAGAACACATCCCGGTCTTGTAAAGAGACTTTTCGAGTCCGAGGTTGCAGAGGTAAGAGACGGTACCGTTGAGATCAAGAGCATTGCCCGTGAGGCAGGCTCCCGTACCAAGATCGCTGTATGGAGCAACGATCCGGATGTAGATGCTGTGGGAGCATGCGTTGGTATGAACGGTGCACGTGTAGGGGCAGTTGTTAACGAGCTTCACGGTGAGAAGATCGATATCATCAACTGGGATGAGAACCCGGCGATCCTTATCGAGAATGCATTAAGCCCTGCAAAGGTTATCGCAGTTATGGCTGACCCGGATGAGAAGACCGCACTGGTCGTAGTTCCGGATTACCAGCTTTCCCTTGCTATCGGTAAGGAAGGACAGAACGCACGTCTTGCTGCAAGACTTACAGGCTTCAAGATCGACATCAAGAGCGAGACACAGGCAAGAGAGTCCGGTGACTTCTACGATGATTACGATGAGGAACACGAGGAAGCAGAGGAAGAAATGACAGAAGAGGCTGTTTCCGAAGAGCTTGAAGAAGCAGAGGAAGATACAGAAGAGACAGAAACAGAAGCTGAAGAAACAGCAGATGGAGATGCCGAAAAATAATGAAAACGAGAACCAAGATTCCCATGCGTCAGTGTACCGGCTGCAGGGAAATGAAAAGCAAAAAGGAAATGATACGAGTTCTCAGGACATCAGAGAATGAGATCATCCTGGACGCTACAGGTAAGAAAAACGGACGCGGCGCATACCTTTGTTTCTCAGAGGAATGCCTGGAAAAGGCTATCAAGAACCATGGCCTGGAGCGTTCCTTGAAAATGGCAGTTCCGGATGAAGTGTATCAGAACCTCAAAAAGGAGTTTGGATCAATTGAAAAACAATAAGGTTTTATCACTCATCGGACTTGCGACAAAAGCAGGAAAAACAGTGAGCGGAGAATTTTCCACAGAGAAATCCGTAAAAACAGGAAAAGGTTTCCTGGCACTGGTGGCAGATGATGCCTCCGAAAACACAAAAAAGAAATTTCGGAATATGTGTACCTATTATGAAGTTCCGTTATATTTCCTTTCAGACAAAGAGAGCCTGGGCAGAGCAATGGGCAAAGAATTCCGTGCCAGCCTTGCCGTGCAGGACGAGAATTTTGCAAAGGCGATCATGAAGGCGCTGGAAAAAGAATCCGGCAGATAACCTGCATGATACAGGCGTCTGTAAGGAGGTTTGACGATAGAAATGATAAAAGATAAATTCAACAGATCGGGAAAGGAGCAATATAGACAATTGGATACTCCAAAAACAGAAGAAAAGACAACAACGGTGAATACAGAAGGTAACAAATCTGAAGCACCGAAAAAGAAAAAAAATATCATCCGTGTATTTCATGCACAGAATGCCAGCGATGGCGGTAAAGGAAGAAGAAAACCGGCAGCAGGCGAGAGAAAGGGACCGGCACGTCCACAGAACGGCGGTCAGAGAAGCGCAGGAGCAAACACAAGAAACGGTGAGTCCGGTGAGCAGAGAAACGGTCAGAGTGGCCAGAATCGTACTCAGGGCGGAAGACCGCAGGGCAACCGTCCGGAAGGAAGAAGAGACGGAAATCGTGACGGAAGAACCTTCGAGGGAAGAAGAGACGGCGGAAATCGTTTTGGCGGAAACCGTTCCCAGAATGGTGAGGGACGTCCGGCAAGACAGGGCGAGGGAAACAGAGGCCCACGTCAGAATGACGGAAGAGGCGGAAGCCGTTTCGGAGGTGGAGCAAACCGTGGCCAGGGAGGTCAGGGCGGAAGCTTTGAAGGAAGAAGAGACGGAGGAAACCGTTTCGGCGGTGGAGCAAACCGTGGCCAGGGAGGCCAGGGCGGACGTTCCGAAGGCGGAAGAGGCGGAGACAACCGTTTCAGCGGAGCAAATCGTGGTGGCCAGGGCGGCGGACAGCGTCCGGGACAGAGAAGAAGCGGTGGCTCTTCAGATGCTGTATTCACTCCGGAGCTGACCAAGACATCCAAGGACAGCAAGCGTGAGCGTGACAGAGAGAATAAGAACAAGAAGAAAGAATTCGAGAAAGGTACCCAGGGCGGACGCAGACCAAATCAGGGCGGACGTAGACCGAATTCCAGAATCCCGAAAGCACTTCAGAAACCGAATCCACAGCCGAAGCAGGAAGAGAAGAAACCGGAGATCAAGGAGATCACCATTCCAGAGAAGCTTACTATCCGTGAGCTTGCGGACGCGATGAAGATGCAGCCGTCAGTGATCGTTAAGAAGCTTTTCATGGAAGGTGTCATGGTAACCGTAAACCAGGAGATCGACTTTGAAAAGGCAGAGGAGATCGCACTTGGCTTTGATATCATTGCTGAGAAGGAAGAAAAGGTGGATGTGATCGCAGAGCTCCTCAAAGAGGACGAAGAGGATGAGGATGATATGGTTCCGAGACCTCCGGTAGTCTGTGTTATGGGTCACGTTGACCATGGTAAAACATCTCTTCTGGATGCCATCCGTAATACAAACGTAACCAGAGGCGAGGCCGGCGGAATCACACAGCACATCGGTGCTTACGTGGTAAATATCAAAGGTCAGAAGATCACATTCCTGGATACACCGGGACATGAGGCGTTCACAGCTATGCGTATGCGTGGTGCCAACGCTACAGATATCGCAGTTCTGGTCGTTGCCGCAGACGATGGTGTAATGCCGCAGACAGTAGAGGCGATCAGCCATGCAAAGGCAGCCGGTGTTGAGATCATCGTTGCCATCAATAAGATCGATAAACCAAGTGCAAATGTAGAGCGTGTAAAACAGGAGCTTTCCGAGTATGAACTGATTCCTGAGGACTGGGGCGGAAGCACCATCTTTGTTCCGGTATCCGCACATACAGGAGAAGGAATTGAGAATCTTCTTGAGATGATTCTTCTTACTGCTGAGGTTTCCGAGCTCAAAGCCAATCCGAACCGTGAGGCAAGAGGTCTTGTTATTGAGGCTCAGCTTGATAAAGGTAAAGGACCGGTTGCTACCATCCTTGTTCAGAAGGGTACTCTTCATGTGGGAGACTTTATTGCCGCAGGTGCATGCAATGGTAAGGTACGTGCAATGATGGATGATAAGGGACGTCGTGTAAAAGAGGCAGGGCCGTCTACTCCGGTTGAGATCCTCGGACTTGGCGATGTTCCCAATGCAGGTGAGATCCTGATGTCCTTCGAGAGCGATAAAGAAGCCAAGAATTTTGCAGGCGCATTCGTTACAGAGAACAAGAGCCGTCTCCTCGAGGAGACCAAAGGCAAGCTTTCTCTGGATAACCTGTTTGACCAGATCCAGGCCAGCGATCTTAAGGAGCTTCCGATCATCGTCAAGGCTGATGTACAGGGATCTGTTGAGGCTGTAAAACAGAGCCTTACCAAGCTTTCCAACGAGGAAGTTGTCGTTAAGGTGATCCATGGTGGTGTAGGTGCCATCAATGAGTCTGATGTCAGCCTTGCTGCAACATCCAATGCGATCATCATCGGCTTTAACGTACGTCCGGATACTACAGCAAAACAGCTTGCTGAGCAGGAGGGCGTTGACCTTCGACTTTATAAAGTCATTTATCAGGCGATCGAGGATGTAGAGGCAGCTATGAAGGGTATGCTGGATCCTGTATTCGAGGAGAAGGTTATCGGTCACGCAGAAGTTCGTCAGCTGTTCAAGGCATCCGGTGTCGGAACCATCGCAGGAAGCTATGTGCTGGATGGTACATTCCAGCGTAACTGTAAGGTTCGTATCACACGAGGTGAGGACCAGATCTTCGAGGGTGAGCTTGCATCCCTGAAGAGATTTAAGGATGATGTCAAGGAAGTTCGTGCCGGATATGAGTGCGGTCTTGTATTTAATGACTTTAATGATGTCAAAGAAGAAGATAAAGTCGAAGCATATATCATGGTAGAGGTACCAAGATAGGAGTGATTCGTAATGAGAAAAAACAGCATTAAAAATACACGTGTGAATGGTGCAGTTCAAAAAGAACTCAGCACCATCATACACAGCGAGATCAAGGACCCCAGAATTCATCCGATGACTTCTGTGACAGCTGTTGAGGTGGCACCGGATCTTAAGACCTGCAAAGCTTACATCAGTGTGCTGGGCGAGAAACAGGCCAAGGATTCCACCCTCCGGGGCTTAAAGAATGCAGAGGGCTATGTTCGGAGAGAACTGGCCAGAAGACTGAATCTCCGCAATACACCGGAGATCCGTTTTGTTCTGGATGAGTCTATTGAATATGGTGTAAATATGTCAAAGAAGATCAATGACGTAATGAGTGGGATGGAAACAGAGGAATAGGTGGAAAAAATGAAAAACATTTCAGAAATACTGGAAAATGTAAAAACCGTTGGCATTGGCGGTCACATCCGTCCGGATGGGGACTGCATTGGTTCCTGTATGGCTCTGTATCTCTATATTCGGAAATATTTTCCTGATATAGAAGCAGATGTTTATCTGGAAGACCGGAAACCTGTATTTGATTACATTGACAGAATGGATGAGGTTAAGACAGAAGCAGAAGAAGATAAGGTGTATGATCTTTTTATCACCTGTGATGTCAGCGCACTGGACAGGCTTGCTGTTGCCCGGAAATATTTCGATGCAGCAAAAAAGACAGCCTGCATTGATCATCATGTGAGCAATAACGGATTTGCGGATGTCAATCATGTAAGAGGCGAGGTCAGCTCTGCCAGCGAAGTTCTTTACGGACTTCTGGATTCAGACAAGATCGATCGTTCCATTGCGGTTCCTATTTATACAGGAATGGCACATGATACCGGCGTGTTCCAGTATTCTTCCACAACACCGGAAACCATGAGAATCGCCGGAGAACTGATGAAAACAGGATTTGATTTCAGCAGGATCATCGATGAGTCCTTTTACCAGAAAACATATCTTCAGAATCAGGTCATGGGACGTGTCCTGGCAGAGAGTATTCTCCTTCAGGGCGGTAAGTGTGTGGTCGGATATCTGAAAAAACGGGAGATGGATTTCTACAGTGTGGAAGGAAAGGATCTGGAGGGAATCGTGAGCCAGCTCCGTCTGACTGCTGGTGTGGAGGTTGCGATCTTTATCTATGAGATGCAGACGCAGTTCTTTAAGGTATCTCTCCGTTCTAATGGTAAGGTGGATGTAAGCAAGATTGCCGTATTTTTCGGAGGCGGCGGACATGTGCGTGCAGCCGGCTGTGATATGCAGGGCTCCATGTACGATGTGATCAACAACCTTACCGCTGAAATTGAAAAACAGCTTGCAGAGGAGTAAAGATAAGATCATGGACGGAATACTTGTGATCCGAAAGGAAAAAGGTTATACCTCTCATGATGTTGTTGCAAAGCTGCGTGTGATTCTCCACATGAAAAAGATCGGCCATACCGGGACTCTGGATCCGGCAGCAGAGGGAGTACTTCCTGTTGCACTGGGCAAGGGGACCCGGCTGGTGGAGCTTCTTACAGAAAAAGAAAAAACATATGAGGCGGTTTTAAGGCTGGGAGTTTCCACAGATACCCAGGACATGACCGGAGCTGTTCTTTCTGAGAAACCTGTTACCGTCACGGAAGAGGAAGTCCGTGAGGCAGTGGGATCCTTTGTGGGAGAACAGCAGCAGGTCCCTCCTATGTATTCGGCCCTGAAGGTAAACGGAAAGAAGCTTTACGAACTGGCCAGAGAAGGAAAGACCATAGAGCGTAAGCCGCGCCCTGTGGTTTTTTATGAGATAAGGATACTGGATATGGAGCTTCCGCTGGTACGCATAAGCGTTACCTGTAGCAAGGGCACCTATATCCGTACACTTTGCAATGACATCGGAGAAAAATTAGGCTGCGGCGGAGCCATGGAAGAGCTGCTTCGGACCAGGTCCGGAAATTTCACTCTGGAAGAGAGCATGACACTTTCCCAGGTGGAGGAGGCGGTTGCCGATGGGACCATCGGGGAAAAGCTTGTTTCCATCGAGGATGTACTTTCCATGTATCCGGTCCTTACCTGTACACCGGAGGGAGACAGACTTCTCAATAACGGAAACCCGCTTCCGGAAGAACTGGTACAGGGAGGCAGCAGGGAAGAAAAAGTCCGGATGTATAAAAGCAGCGGAAATTTCACAGGAATATACGGCTGGGATGAAAGAAAACAGAAATACGTACCCATCCGCATGTTTTTTGTATGACACTTTATAAGAACTTGCAGGAGCAGCAGAAGATATGGAATACTTGAAGATCGACGGAGAATTTCCGCGCCTTTCAAAGAGTGCGGTGACACTTGGAAAATTTGACGGCATACACCGTGGACACCAGAAACTGGTGGAGAAGATCCTGGAACAGAAAGAAAAAGGTCTGCAGACAGTCCTTTTTTCTCTTGGCATCGGCAGTCAGATGATCTTTACAAAAGAGGAACGATGTCAGCTTCTTGAGAAAGCAGGCGTGGATGTGCTGATCGAATGTCCGCTGGATAACCGGATCCGTCATATGAAGGCGGAAACCTTTATTAAAGAGATCCTGGTGGGAGATCTTCAGGCGGAGCATGTTGCAGTGGGAGAAGATTTCAGGTTCGGGTATGAACGCAAGGGAACACCACAGCTTCTGGAGACTATGGGAAGGAAGCTTGGTTTTACTGTGGATGTTGTTCCGAAAGAAATGGAAGGCCGCAGAAAGATCAGCAGTACATTTATCCGTGAGGAACTGAAAAAGGGAAATATGGAAAAGGTTAATGATCTGCTGGGAATCCCCTTTTTTGTGGACGGTGTGATCGAACATGGAAGAGGAATGGGACATAAGGTCCTTCTTCCCACTACCAATATCGTTCCTGCAAAAGAAAAGCTGATGCCGCCAAATGGCGTTTATGATACAGTGTCCCATTTTAAGGACAGAACCCTTTGCGGGATCACAAACGTAGGATATAAACCAACCATCGGAGAGAAATTCCTGGGTGTTGAGACCTATCTTTTTGACTGTGAGGAGGATCTGTACGGAGAGCCCTGCAGAGTGGAATTCTTTCATTATTCCAGACCGGAGAAGCGCTTTTCGTCCATAGAAGCACTGAAGCAGCAGCTCCTGAAGGATGCAGAAAAGGGAAAGGCTTATTTCCGCAGCCTCGAAAAATAAAAACTTTCGGGAAAAACTTTTCGAAAAAACAGTTTACAGGTCAGAAACCGTGTGCTATACTGTTCGAGGTGAAAAAAGCCAGTATTCAGAAGCCGGAGACTCCGACCACTTCTTAATACCCGGCGTTTAATTAAAATTTCAAGGAGGAAACAACAATGATTTCTAAAGAGAAGAAAACAGCGATCATGAAAGAGTATGCAAGAACAGAGGGTGACACAGGTTCACCGGAGGTTCAGGTTGCAGTTCTTACAGCAAGAATCCAGGAGCTCACAGAGCATCTTAAAACACACCACAAAGATCATCATTCCAGAAGAGGTCTTCTGAAAATGGTAGGTCAGAGACGTGGCCTTCTTGCTTATCTTAAGAAAACAGACATCGAAAGATACCGTGCACTGATTGAGAAATTAGGTTTAAGAAAATAATTGCTACGGGAGGGGCGGATGATTCCATCCGCCCCATTTTAACATGTGTGATAAACACAGACGGAATTACCGCAGGAGTGATTTCCGAGACTACTGAAAAGCCCATTTCCGGTCGAGATCTTTTTCAAAGGAAGTGGTCTTTTCAGTTGTTTCGGGCTCCTGTCAGATATTAATATAATAAGAAAAGGAGAACGAATATGTACAAAAGTTATTCCATGGAACTTGCAGGAAGAACACTGACTGTAGATATCGGACGTGTAGCAAAACAGGCCAATGGTGCTGCTCTTATGCACTATGGTGATACTACAGTCCTTGCTACTGCTACCGCATCCAAAGAGCCGAGAGAAGGGATCGATTTCTTCCCGTTAAGCGTTGAGTATGAGGAGAAGATGTATGCAGTAGGAAAGATCCCGGGAGGCTTCAACAAGAGAGAGGGTAAGGCAAGCGAGCATGCGATCCTTACTTCCCGTGTTATCGACCGTCCGATGCGTCCGTTGTTCCCGAAGGATTACAGAAATGACGTAACTCTGGTAGATATGGTCATGTCTGTTGATCCGGAATGCAATCCGGAGATCCCGGCTATGCTTGGTTCTTCCATTGCAACCTGTATTTCTGATATCCCATTTGACGGTCCATGCGCAACCACACAGGTTGGTATGATCGACGGCGAGTTTATCATCAACCCGACACTTGCACAGAAGGCAGTTTCTGATCTTCAGCTTACGGTTGCTTCTACAAGAGAGAAGGTTATCATGATCGAGGCCGGAGCTAATGAGATTCCGGAAGATAAGATGATCGAGGCTATCTACAAGGCTCATGAAGTGAACCAGGAGATCATCAAATTCATCGACCAGATCGTAGCAGAGTGTGGAAAAGAGAAACATTCCTACGAGTCCTGTGCAGTACCTCAGGAGCTTTTTGATGAGATCAAGAAGATCGTTCCTCCGGAAGAGATGGAGGTTGCCGTATTCTCTGATGACAAGCAGACACGTGAGAATAACATCAGCGAGATCACTGATAAGCTGAAAGAAGCTTTTGCAGACAATGAGGAATGGCTTGCCGTTCTCGGTGAGGCTGTATATCAGTACCAGAAGAAGACTGTCCGCAAGATGATCCTCAAAGATCATAAACGTCCGGATGGACGTGAGATCAGACAGATCCGTCCGCTGGCTGCAGAGACAGATATCATCCCGAGAGTTCACGGTTCTGCCATGTTCACAAGAGGACAGACTCAGATCTGTACCGTTACTACACTTGCTCCTCTTACAGAGGCACAGCGTCTTGACGGACTGGATGAGTTTGAGACATCCAAGAGATATATGCACCACTACAACTTCCCGTCCTACTCTGTAGGTGAGACCAAGCCTTCCAGAGGACCGGGACGTCGTGAGATCGGTCACGGAGCACTTGCTGAGAGAGCACTGGTACCGGTACTTCCTACAGAGGAAGAATTCCCATATGCGATCCGTACCGTATCTGAGACATTTGAGTCCAACGGCTCCACATCCCAGGCAAGTATCTGTGCATCTACTATGTCACTGATGGCTGCCGGTGTACCGATCAGAAAACCGGTTGCAGGTATTTCCTGCGGACTTGTTACAGGTGAAACAGACGATGATTACATCGTTCTTACAGATATCCAGGGCCTTGAGGACTTCTTCGGAGATATGGACTTCAAGGTAGCCGGAACACATGACGGAATCACAGCGATCCAGATGGATATCAAAATCCATGGTCTTACAAGACCAATCGTTGAGGAAGCGATCCGCAGAACAAAAGAGGCAAGAGAATATATCCTGACAGAAGTTATGGAGAAATGTATCGACAAGCCTCGTACAACTGTTGGGGAGTTTGCTCCGAAGATCATCCAGATCCAGATCGACCCGCAGAAGATCGGTGATGTAGTCGGACAGAGAGGAAAGACTATCAACACGATCATCGAGCGTACAGGTGTGAAGATCGACATCACAGACGACGGCGCAGTTTCTATTTGCGGAACAGACCAGAAGGGTATGGATGAAGCAAAACGTATGATCGAGATCATCACTACCGAGTTTGAGGCAGGACAGATCTTTACAGGACGCGTAGTCAGCATCAAAGAGTTTGGCGCATTCCTTGAGTTTGCACCGGGCAAGGAGGGAATGGTACACATTTCCAAGATCTCCAAACAGAGGATCAACCGTGTTGAGGATGTTCTTACACTTGGCGACAAAGTTAAGGTTATCTGCCTTGGCAAGGACAAGATGGGAAGAATCAGCTTCAGCATGAAGGATGTACCGGAAGAAGCATAAATGATGAGATACCACAATATTACCAAGGACGATATGTTAAACGGAGACGGACTTCGTGTAGTGCTCTGGGTAGCCGGCTGTTCACACGGCTGCCGGGAGTGCCAGAATCCCATTACCTGGGATCCGAATGGAGGTCTGCCCTTTACGGACAGCGAGCGAGCTGAGATATTTGCAGAGCTGGACAAGGATTATATCAGCGGGATCACCTTTTCAGGAGGCGATCCTCTGCATCCTTCCAATATCGCTGAGGTAACAGCTCTTGCAAGAGAGATCAGAGAGAAGTATCCGGATAAGACGATCTGGCTGTATACGGGTTCTCTCTGGGAAGAAATCCAGCAGTACGAGATCATCCATTATCTGGATGTATGCGTGGACGGGGAATTTCAGGTGGACAAGAAAGAGGTTCGTCTGAAATGGAAAGGCTCCTCAAATCAGAGGGTGATCGATGTACAGGCGTCACTTCGTGAGAACCGTGTGGTTCTGTACACGGAGTGATCAGAGGTTTTTTTGAAATTACCTATTGGGAGTGGAACGAAAAATGAAAAGAATTGCGAAATTTCACAAGGTAAGTTTTGAACAGTTTGCAAAGGACTGGAAGGATACCTTTGAACAGTATTCAGAAGAGGAGATCCGGAATATCTACGACAGTCTGAAGCTTCCGAAGAGAGCTACGACCGGAAGTGCAGGATATGATTTTTATGCACCTGTGGATGTGACCATGAAGCCAGGTGAGATCGTAAAGATACCGACCGGTATCCGTGTAGAGATGGAAGAGGGCTGGGTTCTGAAATGTTATCCGAGAAGCGGACTGGGATTTAAATTCCGGCTGCAGTTGAATAACACAGTGGGAATCATTGACAGCGATTATTTCTTTTCCGACAACGAAGGTCATATCTTTGCCAAGCTGACTAACGATACAAGAGAAGATAAAACGATCCAGATCCCGGCAGGAACCGGTTTTATGCAGGGGATCTTTGTGGAATACGGAATCACTGTGGATGACGATGCAGATGCAGTAAGAAACGGCGGCTTCGGAAGTACCACAAAATAAAACAAAAGCCCGGAAGGCGGAGGTGTGAAGACCACATACATCCGATTTTCCGGGCTTGTTTTGTGTAGTTACTGCTTTCCGATAAATGCACTGTTTAGCTGAGAGGTGCGTCTGCCTCCTCGTCTGCACGTGCTTTTTCCACGATTGCGTTAAAGGCATTTGCGGCAGCGTCGTACTCTTCATCATCTTCAATGTTTGCCAGCATAGGATCGCCGTCTGCTGTGCGGGAGAAGCTGTAGAGATAAACCTCACCGGTCTCATTCTGGCCGTTCTCATCCAGTGGGAGAAGTGCGATATATTCTTTGTTCTCTACAGGGAAAATAGTAAGGATGGCACATTCTACCTCAGTATCATCATCCATAGTCAGGGTGATGGTATGATGTGCTTCATCTACCCTGCTTTCACAGTTAGCTGTGCAGGAAGCGCAGTCGCTTGGTGCACATCCGCTTTTGTTAAATTCATCACTCATAAAAAAATCCTCCGTTCTGCTGCTGCCTGTAAATAAGAGGGCAGCTCTGCATGATATAGAGAACATTTTAACAGATATGACGTAGAACAGCAACAAAATATTTGAGAGCCTGAGAAAACTTTCAAAATATTTTTTGCTTAATCCGACAATGTGAGATATAATAAAAATATGACGAAAAAATGAGGAGAAAATATAAAAATATGAAATTTATTTCCTGGAATGTAAATGGGATCCGGGCCTGTATCACCAAGGGCTTTGAGGAACGCTTTCATGAGTTGGATGCGGATATTTTCTGTCTGCAGGAGACGAAATGCCAGCAGGGACAGGTGAAGCTGGAACTTCCCGGATATCATCAGTACTGGAACTACGCAAACCGCAGAGGCTATTCAGGTACAGCCATTTTTACGAAGAGGGAGCCATTGTCTGCGGCTTACGGGATCGGGATAGAGGAGCATGATAAAGAAGGACGTGTCATCACACTGGAATTCGAAGAGTATTATTTTGTGACTGTATATACTCCCAACTCCCAGAGCGAGCTCCGCCGTCTGGAATACCGTATGAAATGGGAAGAGGATTTCCTGGCTTATCTCCTAAAACTGCAGGAGAAGAAACCGGTGATCTGTTGTGGCGACCTTAATGTGGCACATCAGGAGATCGATCTCAAGAACCCGAAGACCAACCGCAAAAATGCAGGCTTTACTGATGAAGAGAGAGCCTGCTTTACTAGAGCCCTCGAAAGCGGCTTTATTGATACATTTCGCTATTTTTATCCGGATAAAGAGGGTGTTTACTCCTGGTGGTCCTATCGCTTCCGTGCACGAGAGAAGAATGCCGGCTGGCGTATTGACTATTTCCTTGTTTCCCCTTCCCTGAAAGAAAAGCTTCAGGATGCGAAGATCCACGGAGAGATCATGGGATCCGATCATTGCCCGGTTGAACTGGATATTGATCTGTGACGGATCCGGCGAAAAGGATTTTCATGGATTTGAATAATAAAAAGAGAAAAGGAGGAGTTGCCTTGGCAAGCCGCAGATTAGGTCGAGTGGAAAAAGGTCAGCCGCTGATACTTGGAGCCAACAAAATGGAGGGCGGTTATAATTTTGCAGTGGAGGCATCGGAGGATTCTGAAGTATCCCTGCTTTTATATAAAAAAAGAGGAGCTGCCGCACCGGTGGAGATCGTTTTTCCAAAGGATTTCCATACAGGACGTGTGTGGGCGCTGAAGCTGTGCAGTGCTTCTCTGAAGGAGTTTGAATATAATTATAAAATAGACGGTGAGATCGTGCAGGATTCGTATGCATACGGACTTCACGGGAGAGAGCATTTCGGAGTACCTTACGATCCGGAAAAGGAGGTCCGCTGTCGCTTCCTTAATGAGAATGTTTCCGGCTGGGAAAATGAAACTGCACCGGCAGTAGAATATGAAAATATGATCCTGTACAAGCTTCATGTCCGTGGTTATACGAAGCTTGCCAGAAAGATGGTTTCCCATAAGGGGACTTTTCTTGGCCTGACAGAGATGATCCCTTACTGGAAAGAACTTGGGATCAATGCCATTGAACTGATGCCTGCCTATGAATTCTGTGAGGTTCCGATCAATAAACCGAAGGAAGGCAGTGAACACATCAAGACCCGTCGAAAGGAAAATGTAGTGAATTACTGGGGCTATGCATCCGGCTTTTATTTCAGCCCGAAGAGTGCTTACTGCAGCACCAGAGAACCGGAGCAGGAATTTCGGTATCTGATCCGGGAACTGCACAAGAACGGCATTGCCTGTATCATGGAATTCTTTTTTCCGGAGGAAACAGACAGCCTGATGGCTCTTCGAGCTTTGCAGTTCTGGAGAGATTTTTACCATGTAGATGGATTTCATGTGCTGGGAGAGGGCTTTAACCGGGAGATGCTTCTTCGGGATGGAATCCTTTCCGGAGCAAAACTGATCTTCCAGGGCTTTGATTTTGATCATTTTTACAGAGGAAAGCTTCCGGCCAGACGTTGCGGAGCGGAGAGCAATATGAATTTTCTCCAGGATATGCGCCGTTTCCTGAAAAGCGATGAAGGTATGGTGGAGGCTGCAGCATGGCATATCCGTCATAACAGCGAGAATCATGGAGTGATCAATTACATGGTCTGCCAGGACGGATTTACCATGAATGACCTGGTGAGCTACAATTATAAACATAACGAGGCCAATGGCGAAGGCAATCAGGACGGAAGCAGCTATAATTATTCCTGGAACTGCGGTGTGGAAGGCCCTACCCGTAAGGTTTCCGTCCGTCAGATGAGGGAACGCCAGATCAAAAATGCCTTTCTGATGATGCTGCTGAGTCAGGGTGTTCCCATGATCTATCACGGTGATGAATTCGGCAATTCCCAGAGCGGAAACAATAATGCCTACTGTCAGGATAATGCTACCGGCTGGACAGACTGGAAGGGCCTTTCCAGAAACCAGGGACTGAGGGAATTTGTAAAGGATGCCATTGCTTTTCGTAAGGCCCATCCCGTTCTTCATATGCCGGTGGAACTGAAAGGGGTAGATTATCTGACCAAGGGGTTCCCGGATGTGTCTCTTCACGGGGAACGTGCCTGGTATCTGAGCTATGAGAATACCAGCAGGCTTCTTGGTATGATGTACTACGGAGCCTATGCAAGGGAAAAAGAGGATCTGGAGGCTGCAGAGGATGATTTTATTTACATCGGCTATAATTTCCACTGGGAAAACCGGAGCCTTGCTCTGCCCAATCTCCCGGAAGGCATGTGCTGGAAAAAAATCGCAGATACCTCTCTTCACGGAACAGGATTCTGTCTGGAGGAGGAAGAAGAATATAAAAAATCAATCGAAATAGGCCCCCGCGCCATTGTGGTATTGCTGGGCAGACAGGAGGCGGAGAAAGATGCGATCATGGCACCCGTGGCTGCACTTCAGGACCATCACGAGGCATAAGCTTCTGGTGATGAAATATTGTTTTCGTATCGGGTTATATAAGCAGGGGTTGCTTCATGACCTGTCCAAATATTCCCCGACGGAATTTCTGGTAGGCTGTAAATATTATCAGGGGACAAGAAGCCCCAACAACGCAGAACGTGAGGCAACCGGCGTATCCATGTCCTGGCTGCACCATAAGGGAAGAAACAGACACCATTTTGAACATTGGGTAGACTATTCCCTTGACGGTGAGCATGTGATCATGGGAGCCAGAATGCCCAGAAAATATGTGGCGGAAATGGTCATGGACCGGATCAGTGCATCCAGAAACTATCTGGGAGAGGAATATACCTATCATGAACCATTGCAGTATTTTCTGAAAAGCAAGGAGAAGCTGTGGTTTATCCACCCACAGACAAAGAAAGAACTGGAGGGACTTCTCCGGATCCTGGATAAATACGGAGAGGATAAGACCCTGTGGTATATCCGCAATGTATATCTATGTGATAACCGCGGAAAAAAAGTGAAAAGCCCCGGGAAAAAGCTTCGAAATCACAGATAGGGGTGTATTTTTGGAAGGTTGTCTGATATAATATTCAGATATCAGGAGGAAGAATGAATGGATACACCAACAATTGCGAAATACTATAGAGAGAAAGATCCCATGGAGCGTCTGAAGCTTCTGGAGCAGTCCATTGCAGCAGGAGAAGAACCGGAAGAAAACAGGATCCGCAAGGAACTCTGGGAGATCCGTTACAGCGATAAAGCTGAGACTGGTGATACCAGGGCAGACGGTTATCTCGGTCTCTGGATGACCATGGAGTTTAACCGGAATTCCGCTTCCAGATTCTTTGGTACAAGAAGTGCGAAGAAAGAGATAGGCAAGTATCTTAAGAAGCTGAAATTTCAGGAGTTCCAGGAAAGGGGCGGCCTTTATGAGGAGCTTCTTTACCGGGAATGCTGTCATCTGGTTCTGGTCTACATGGATCTCTGTCAGACAGATAAATCCTATAACACAACGATTTTCGGCCTGATCCACATCAAGGAGGACAGTGCGAAGGCCAAGGTCCAGAGAGACATCAGGGAAACAGCTGTGGAGCTTCCGGTTAATCTTGGAATGGAAGCTGAGCTTGGAATCATCACAAGAGCTGCCAGAGAGATCTACAGGCAGTATTATCCCAACGAAGGAAACATTTAGGAGGCCGGAGAGCTTCCGTTTCAGGCTGTCTGACTACTCAGGCAGCCTTTTGTTGCCATGCATCCGATAAAATATTCTGAGATTTTTTGAACGAAGATCCATGTCGGGTGTGAAGAGAAACATTCAGGAGGTTACTATTTTATGAATCCCAATCATCTGAACGCATATGAAGTCCTGAAGGAAGAGGAGCTTCAGGATATTCATTCAAAAGGATGGCTTCTGAGACACAAAAAAACAGGAGCCAGAGTGATGCTCATCGAGAATAGTGATGAGAATAAGGTTTTTAACATTGCATTCCGTACACCGCCGAAAAACAGCACAGGTGTTGCTCATATATTGGAACACAGCGTACTGTGCGGCTCCAGGGAATTTCCGCTTAAGGATCCTTTTGTGGAGCTGGTAAAAGGTTCTCTTAATACCTTCCTTAATGCCATGACCTATCCGGATAAGACCTGCTACCCGGTAGCAAGCTGTAATGACCGGGATTTCCAGAATCTGATGCATGTATATCTGGATGCGGTATTTTATCCGAATATTTACAAAAAAGAAGAGATCTTCCGTCAGGAAGGCTGGAACTACCATCTGGAGAAAAAAGAAGGCCCGCTGAAATACAACGGTGTCGTTTACAATGAAATGAAGGGTGCTTTTTCCTCACCGGATGATGTTCTGGAGAGAGAGATCATGAATTCGCTGTTCCCGGATACAACCTATGGCTGTGAGTCCGGCGGAGATCCTGTAAATATTCCGGATCTCAGCTATGAGGAATTTCTGGATTTCCACAGACAGTACTATCATCCGTCCAACAGCTTTATCTATCTCTACGGAAACATGGATATGGAGGAGAAGCTGGAATTTCTTGACAGCCATTATCTGTCTGCCTTTGATTCTCTTGTCATTGATTCCGAGATCCGGGATCAGGAAGCCTTTGCTCGGGTAAAGGACATCCAGAAGTCTTATCCGGTATCAGAGGATGAGGGAGAAGAGGATAACACCTATCTTTCCTACAATATGGTTGTGGGTGAAGCGGCAGATATCAACCTGAGTCTTGCTTTCGAGGTTTTGGATTATGCTCTCTTAAGCGCACCGGGTGCACCACTGAAGCAGGCACTTCTGGATGCAAAGATCGGCAAAGATATCTACGGCTCCTTTGAGGACGGTATCAAGCAGACCTATTTCTCCATTGTGGCAAAGGGAGCAAACTTAAGTCGGAAAGAGGAATTCATAAAGGTGATCCGCGACACTCTCACAAAGATTGCAGAGGATGGAATTGATAAAAAGGCAGTAACAGCCGGGATCAATTACTATGAATTCCGTTTCCGCGAAGCAGATTTTTCTTCCTATCCGAAGGGGCTGATGTATGGCCTGGATATTTTAAGCAGCTGGCTTTATGATGATACGAAGCCGTTCTGTGAGGTGCAGCTTCTGGAGGGCTTTGAGTTCCTTAAGAAAGCCCTGGAAGAGGGATATTTTGAGGAGCTGATCCGGAAATATCTTCTGGACAACACCCATGGTGCGGTCCTTTCCCTGGTACCGGAGAAGGGCCTTGCAGCAAAGAGGGATAAGGAACTGGAAGAAAAGCTGGAGAATTACAGAAAGAGCCTTTCTGATGAAGAGCTTACCCGGATGGTAGAGAATACCAAAGCGCTGGAGGCTTATCAGGAAGCGGAGGAAGCTCCGGAAGCGCTGACCTGCATCCCCATGCTCTCCAGAGAAGACATCAAAAAAGAGATCACAGGGCTGACAAACGAGGAGCACCATGTGGAGAACAGCTTGTTTCTGTATCATGATGTGTGCACCAATGGTATCGGTTATGCGGATCTTCTTTTTGAGATCCATGACTTTGATGTTGATACAGTCCATTATCTGGGACTTCTGAAATCTGTGCTTGGTGCAGTGGATACGGAGAATTACACGTATGGCGAGCTGTTTAATGAAGTGAATGCGAGAACCGGCGGTATTGCCTATGGGATAGAGGTTTTTGATGATGCCCAGGATACCGATGCATTCCGTGCCATGTTTGCCGTAAGAGGAAAAGCGTTATATCCGGAGATGGATTTCATGTTTTCCATGATTCGGGAGGTTCTTACAACTTCGAAGCTGGATGACACCAAACGTCTCTACGAGATCATTGCCAGAGTGAGATCCAGAGCCCAGGCCAGCCTTGCAAGTGCAGGCCATTCCACCGCCGTTCTCCGTGGTGCTTCCTACGCATCTCCGATGGCGGCATTCCAGGATGAGATGGCAGGAATCGGATATTATCAGTTTATCGAAAAACTGGAGAAGGATTTTGACAGCTGCAAGGATGAGATCGTGAAAAATCTCCGTAAGGTGATGGAAGAGGTCCTTCGTCCGGAGAATTTCTGTGTAAGCTATACCGGAGAGAGAGAATCTCTGGATGTAGTAAAAGCACAGGCTGCCGGGATCAAAAAAGTCATGTTTAACGGACAGAAGCCGGAGCCTGTGAAGCAGGCCCCCTGCATAAAGAAAAACGAAGCCTTCAAGACCTCCGGCCAGGTCCAGTATGTGGCACAGAACGGAAACTTCCGCAAAAAAGGCCTGGAGTATACCGGTGCACTGGAGATCCTGAAAGTGATCTTAAGCTACGATTATCTCTGGATCAACCTTCGTGTAAAGGGTGGAGCGTATGGCTGCATGAGCGGCTTTAAGAGAAACGGAGAGAGCTTCCTGGTATCCTACCGTGATCCCCATCTAAAGAGAACCCTGGAAGTATACCAGGGAGTGCCGGATTATATCCGTGCCTTTGAGGCAGACGAGCGTGAGATGACAAAATATATCATCGGAACGATCAGCAACAAGGATGTGCCGAGAACTCCGCAGATGCAGGGAAGTATCTCAAAAACCGCATATTTCTCCAATGTTACAGAGGATATGCTCCAGAAGGAAAGAAATCAGATCCTCGGAGCGCAGAAGGAGGATATCCAGAAACTGGCAGCTCTTGTAGAAGCAGTACTTTCCGATGATCAGATCTGCGTAGTAGGAAGTGAGACTGCAATAGAGAAGGCGGAAGATGTATTCATGGAAGTGAAGCCACTGATCGGCTGAGGAGAAACAAAGCCTGCTGTCCGTTAAATGGGATAGCAGGCTGTGAAAGGATTATGAGAGGATAAAGAATGGATAATAATTTTAGATCAGGCTTTGTTGCGATCATCGGAAGACCGAATGTTGGAAAATCCACGCTGATGAACCATCTTATCGGACAGAAGATCGCCATCACATCAAACAAGCCACAGACAACCAGAAACAAGATACAGACCGTGTATACCTGTGATGAGGGACAGATCGTATTTTTGGACACACCGGGTATCCACAAGGCAAAAAACAAGCTTGGAGAATACATGGTACAGGTTGCGGAGAGAACCCTGAAGGAAGTAGATGCCATTATGTGGCTGGTGGAGCCATCCACATTCGTAGGTGCGGGAGAGCGCCACATTGCCGAGCAGCTGCAGAAGGTTGGAGTTCCTGTGATTCTCATCATCAACAAGATCGATACGGTAAAAAAAGAAGAGCTTCTTCCTGCAATCGATACCTACCGTAAGATCTGTGATTTTGCAGAGATCATTCCCTGCTCTGCCCTCCGCGGAAAAAACACACAGGATATCATTCCAAGTATTTTCAAATATCTTCCGTACGGACCGATGTTCTATGATGAGGATACAGTTACCGACCAGCCTCAGCGCCAGATCGCCGCAGAGATCATCCGTGAGAAGGCTCTGCATGCACTGGATGAGGAGATCCCTCACGGAATCGCCGTTGCCATCGACCTGATGAAGAAACGTCCGGGAAGAAGCAACATCATAGATATTGATGCGACCATCATCTGCGAGCGTAATTCCCACAAAGGCATCATCATCGGAAAACAGGGTGCCATGCTGAAAAAGATCGGAAGCAATGCCCGCTATGAGCTGGAGCGTATGCTGGAAGCAAAGGTAAACCTAAAGCTCTGGGTCAAGGTGACTAAGAACTGGAGAGACAGTGATTTCCTGATCAAGAACTTTGGATATGATAAGAAAGAAATCTGAAAATGAGTGATCTGATTACCGTACAGGGAGTGGTACTTTCTGCCATGCCGGTAGGGGATTATGACAAGCGGATCGTCCTTCTCACAAGAGAGAGGGGGAAGATCTCCGCTTTTGCCAAGGGAGCGAGACGGCAGAACAGTCCGTTCATGGCAGCAGCTAACCCGTTTGTATTCGGAAGCTTTACTCTTTATGAGGGAAGGACAAGCTATAATCTGAACCAGGTCAGCGTGCAGCATCATTTTGTGGAGCTGGCCACCCGGCAGCCGGGGGTTTACTATGGATATTATTTTCTGGAGCTGGCAGATTATTTTGGCAAAGAGGGAACGGATGAGAAGGAGATGATGAATCTTCTCTATGTGACCATCAAAGCCATTTTGAATCCTCATATAGAAGACCGGCTGGTGCGCTGTATCTATGAACTGCGGACTATGGTGATCCAGGGCGTGATGCCGCAGCTGTTCCAGTGTGCGGGCTGCGGGAGAGAGCTTACGGAGGAAGAAACCGGAGAACTTTTTTTCTCCCAGGACGAGCATGGGATCCTGTGTGCGGACTGCAACAGGATGGCCATGGACAGGAAACGGATCTCAGCGGCTGCCCTGTATGCCATGCGCTACATAGCCGTGTCCCCCCTGGCAAAGCTGTATACGTTTACAGTGCGGAATGATGTGCTGCGGGAACTGGAACGCCACATTTACCGGTATACGGAGCTGAATACAGACAAGCGGTTTAAAAGTCTGGAGATCCTGGAATTGATGAGATAGATCACTGCCGGCTGCGGAATAACCGTAACGATTTATTTTTCAAAAGCAGGACAGGATGCAATGCAAATGGAAATATCCTTGAAAAATCATGAGGATACTAGTATAATAAGACCAAAAATGTAAAAAAGCAGCTTTTTCCGGAGCTTTCCGGACGCATTTGGCGGAACAGCTGCAAGTCAAGAGGAGAGAAATCATGGAAAAGACAATGGAAAAGATCGTAGCTCTTGCAAAAGCCAGAGGATTTGTTTACCCGGGTTCCGAGATCTACGGCGGCCTGGCAAACACATGGGATTATGGAAATCTCGGTGTAGAGCTTAAAAATAACGTAAAACGTGCATGGTGGCAGAAATTCATTCAGGAGTCTCCGTACAATGTAGGTGTTGACTGTGCAATCCTTATGAACCCGCAGACATGGATCGCTTCCGGACATCTTGGCGGATTTTCTGATCCTCTTATGGACTGTAAAGAGTGCCACGAGCGTTTCCGTGCAGATAAGCTCATTGAGGACTTTTGTGCAGAGCATGACATTGCCATTGAGGGAAGCGTAGATGCATGGTCCCAGGAGAAGATGATGGACTTCATCAAAGAACACGAGGTAGGATGTCCGAGCTGTGGTAAACACAACTTCACAGATATCCGTCAGTTCAACCTGATGTTCAAGACATTCCAGGGTGTTACCGAAGATGCCAAGAATACTGTATATTTAAGACCGGAGACTGCACAGGGTATTTTTGTAAACTTCAAGAACGTACAGAGAACATCCCGTAAAAAGATCCCGTTTGGTATCGGCCAGATCGGTAAATCCTTCCGTAACGAGATCACACCGGGTAACTTCACATTCCGTACCCGTGAGTTCGAGCAGATGGAGCTTGAGTTCTTCTGCGAGCCGGATACAGATCTTGAGTGGTTTGCATACTGGAAGAAGTTCTGCCTTGACTGGCTGAGTGCTCTCGGACTTAAGGATGATGAGGTTCGTTACCGTGACCATGATAAGGAAGAGCTGAGCTTCTACAGCAAGGCTACCACAGATGTGGAATTCCTTTTCCCATTCGGATGGGGTGAGCTCTGGGGAATCGCTGACAGAACAGATTATGACCTGACACAGCATCAGAATGTATCCGGCCAGGATCTCACATACTTTGATGATGAGAAGAAACAGAAATATATCCCATACGTTATCGAGCCATCACTTGGAGCAGACCGTATGGTACTTGCTTTCCTCTGCAGCGCTTACGATGAGGAAGTTCTGGATGAAGAGAAGAACGATGTCCGTACAGTCCTTCATTTCCATCCGGTACTTGCACCGGTTAAGATCGGTGTGCTTCCGCTTTCCAAGAAGCTTAACGAGGGTGCTGAGAAGATCTACCAGCAGCTTTCCAAGAAGTACAACTGTGAGTACGATGACCGTGGAAATATCGGTAAACGTTACCGCAGACAGGATGAGATCGGTACTCCGTTCTGTATCACTTATGACTTCGAGTCTGAGAATGACGGTGCAGTTACAGTCCGTGACCGTGACACTATGGAGCAGGTACGTGTGAAGATCGATGAGCTTGATGCATACTTTGCTGATAAATTTACATTTTAAGTAAATACATTTTTTAATAAAAAACCTCCGGCTATTTTCTGGCCGGAGGCTTTTTTTCAACAAGTCTGTTTTTCATCCGCCAGTTTCTTGGCGACATTCCGTATACATTTTTGAAAGCCCGGGAAAAATGCAGCTGATTGGGATATCCGACTGCATTTCCGATATCTGCGATAGACAGGGCTGTGATCTTAAGAAGTTCTGCAGCTTTGGTCATGCGATAGCTGATCAGGAATTCCTGGGGAGAACGTCCGATGGTGTCGTGGAAGATCTTACCGAAGTAGCTTCGGTTCAGGCCGCAGCAGGCTGCGATATCCTCAATGGAAATATCATTCTGGAAATTCTGTTCAATAAAAGAGAGCGCCTCCTTGATATAAAAATCACGGATACTTCCATCCTGTTTCATGCGGACAGTTTCAGTAGAGCGCATAAAGTAATCCAGAAAAAGCCAGGTATGTCCGATAAGATGAAAGGGTGATTCCTGGGAATTATGGCTGATATAAAGCATTTCCTCCATCATTTTCTGGCGGAGATCTGCAGAGTGGCTGTGATAGACCGGATGGTCCGGACTTAAACCTGCAGTTTCCACGATCTCTTTTGCCCGGAGCCCGTCAAATTCCACCCAGGTGTACTCCCATGGAAAGTCGGTATCTGCAATGTAGGTGTTGATCTGACCGGGAAAAAGCATGAAACCCTGGCCGCTTTTTACCTGATAGGTGATGGTCTCTCCTGCGGAATTGTCTGCCATCAGAGTTCCGGTACCGGAGATCACATAATGAAAAATATAATGGTTTCGTGCGGCCGGGCCGAATGAATGTGCCGGAGCGCAGTGCTCCCAGCCGTATTGGTATAGTCCGATATCAACAAAGTTTTCATTTGGAAAAACGGAGAAGAGAAGGTCATTCATATTTTTATCCTTTAGGCGTATGATTTTGTCTGGTTTCAGTAACATTATATATTAAAACAGCAGGGAACTTCAACATATGTATAAAAATGCAATTACAAAAACAGCCTGTAAAATATACAAAAAAGAGAAGGATAATCGATAAAACTTTGTGAGAAAATTAAGTTTCTCGAGAAACTTGTTGATTTTCGATAAATCCGGAATATACTAATTTTAGATAAAAGTAGTGATATAGGTGTAAAATATATCAAAATGCTAGAGGACTTTGATGAAGACAGAGAAAAATTGCATTTTGATATAAAACAAGAAAAACGCTGCTATTTATGCAAGCATAAAGCTATGTTAAAATAGATTTCAGAAAAAAGAAACCAGAGAATAAGTATTGGAGAACCCGGATAGCCATATCAGTTAAATGGGTGATATCCAACTTATCAAATAAAAGGAAAAGGAAGGAGCATTACAAGATGCGCAACAGAAGTAAATGGATCCTCTGTATGGGACTTGCCTTTACCATGGCAGCTTCCGTTACATTGAGCGGATGCGGCACAGGTAAAAAGGACAGCGGAAAGACAGAGATCGAACTTGTGCAGTATAAACCGGAAGCGGTTAAGGCATTTGAAAAACTGGAAGAAAAATTCAATGCCACTCATGATGATATCCATCTTACCATCGAATCACCAAACGATGCTATGACTGTATTGAAGACAAGATTTATCCGTGAGGATAATCCGGATATCATTGGAATCGGAGGCGATGTTAACTTTTCCAATTTTATTGATTCTGATATGCTGATGGATATTTCCGATTATCAGGGACTGGATTCGATCAAAGATGCATATAAAGAAATTGATAAAGCGCTGGAATTCGTTCCGGAAGACGGAGTCTATGCGGTTCCTTACGTGGCCAATGCCGCCGGAATCCTTTACAATCGTGAGCTTTTCAAGGAGCATGGCTGGCAGATCCCGACTACATGGGATGAATTTATGAACCTTTGCCAGGAAATTCAGGATGCAGGTATCCAGCCGCTTTATTTCGGATTTAAAGATACCTGGACCTGTCTTGCACCGTGGAATTCTATTGCGGTAGATCTTGCACCAGCCGATGTATGCCGCCAGGTAAACCAGGGAAACACTACTTTTGCAAAAGAGTATAAGGAAGTAGCAGACCGTATGCTGGAGCTTATCCAGTATGGACCGGATGATCCCTTTGCCTATGATTACAATGGAGCCTGCACCGCTTTTGCAAAAGGGGAGGCTGCCATGTATCCCATCGGAAGCTATGCGATCCCGCAGATCCAGAGTGTAAATCCGGATATGGATATTGATTCTTTTGTAACACCGGCAAGCAATGATCCGTCAGAAAACAAACTGAATTCCGGAGTTGACCTTCAGTTCTGTGTGATGGATGACTGTGAGAATAAGGAAGCTGCATATGAAGTGCTGGATTTCCTTCTTGAGGATGAGAATGTACAGACATATCTGGATGACCAGAAGGCAGTTCCCTGTAAAGAGGGTGATTTCACACTTCCCTCTACTCTGGATGGTATGAAGGAATACATAGAAGAGGGAAGGATGGCCGACTACCAGGATCATTATTATCCTACAGAGATGGCTGTGGATGCACAGATCCAGACCTTCCTGATGAAAAAGGATAAAGATGCATTCCTGAAAAAATTTGATACAGACTGGACAAGATATAACCGTGACATTATCCGTAAAGTACAGGACTATGAGGAGAAGAACGGGGAAGGAGAGAACTGATCATGGGAAAAAAATCTATGAGTGGAAGAAAGCTGACCTTTCTTCTGATCACCATTCCGATCGTGGCATTATTTTTCTGCTTTAACACACTGCCTCTGATCAAGGGTGTGATCTACAGCTTTACGAACTTTAAAGGCTATGGAAGCTATGACTGGGTAGGACTTCGAAACTATAAGGATCTTTTTACAGACAGCCGTGTTGGCGGTTCCTATCTGTTTACCTTTAAGCTGGCCATCGTGGCAACTATCGTAACGAATGTACTCAGCTTGATCCTGGCACTTGGACTGAACAGCAAGATCCGTTTCAAGAGTGCACTGCGTGGAGCTTATTTTATTCCTAATGTACTTGGCGCACTGGTCGTAGGATATATTTTCAATTATTTCTTTACATATATCCTGCCTGCATTCGGAAAGATGATCGGAAATAAAACATTGTCTTCCAGCATGCTTTCCAGTACGAGCCTGGCATGGGTTGCCATCGTGATCGTGTGTGCATGGCAGTCCATTGCAATGAATACGATCATCTACATTTCCGGTCTTCAGACAGTGCCGGAGGATGTATACGAGGCAGGCGCTATTGATGGTGCTACCGGATTCAGTAAGTTCCGTTACCTGACATTCCCGCTGATCGTTCCGTTTTTCAGCATCAACATGGTTCTCTGTGTGAAAAACTTCCTGATGGTATTTGATCAGATCATGGCTTTGACAAAGGGTGGTCCTGCACAGAGTACAGAATCCATTTCCTATCTGATCTATAACAATGGTATGAGTGGCGGTCAGTTTGGATTCCAGAGTGCCAATGCGGTTATATTCTTTATTGTGATCGTGATCATTTCTGCAATGCAGTTGACTATCACAGGGAAAAAGGAGGAGCAGCTGTAATGAAAACGAAAGTAAGAGAAAAAGCGAACTGGCCGGTAACGATCCTTCTGGTCCTTGGCCTTATCACAGTGGTATTTCCGCTTTATATGACAATTGTGATCGCATTCAAGCAGCCGACAGAGATGACCAACAGTGTAGCCGGGATCCTGTCTCTGCCAGAGAAATTCAGTCTTGCCAATTTCAGGGAAGCTATGGAGGTAACAGACTTCTGGCATTCTCTTGGAAACAGTGTATTGATCACTGTGATCACAGTGGTTCTTGCTATTGTAATTCATTCACTTTTAGGTTATGCTATAGCCAGAAACAAGAGAAGTAAATTTTATAAATTTATCTATCTCTATGTAGTGAGCGGTATGTTTGTTCCGTTTGCTATCCTGATGATGCCGCTTGTAAAGCAGACTGCTGAGATGGGCCTTGATAACAAAGTCGGTGTGATCATTCTTTATACGGTATTTTATATGCCTATGAACGTGCTTCTTTATTCCGGATATCTGACAAACATTCCAATGGCCCTTGAGGAGGCTGCCTGTGTGGATGGAGCCAGCACCTGGAAAACATATTGGAAGATCATCTTTCCGATCATGAAGCCGATGCATGCCACAGTGGCAGTTCTGACAGCACTTGGAACCTGGAATGACGTTATGACTCCACTGGTTATCATGTCCGGATCTACAGGTGGAACCACATTGCCTCTGGCACAGCTGAATTTCCAGACTCAGTTCGGAACAAACTATAACCTTGCGTTTGCCTCTTATCTGCTGGCACTGCTTCCGATCCTTCTGTTTTATCTGATCTGCCAGAAGCACATTTTAAATGGTGTTGTAAACGGTGCCGTAAAATAAAAACACAAGAAAAAGGAGGATTCACATATGGGAATCATCTACTGCGAGAAAGACAGAACGTTTACCCTGCAGACAAAAGAAACTACATATCAGATGCAGGTGGATCAGTACGGATTTCTTCTTCATCTCTATTATGGTAAAAAGGCAGAAGGCTGCATGGATTATCTTCTGACCTACTATGACAGAGGATTTTCCGGAAATCCCTATGATGCGGGAACAGACAGAACCTATTCCATGGACTCTCTTCCACAGGAGCTTTCCTGCTACGGAAACGGAGATTTCCGCAGTGCATCACTGATGCTGGAAAACGGTGACGGAAGCATGAGCTGTGATATGCGTTACAAGAACTATACTATCCGTGACGGTAAATACAGCCTTCCGGGGCTTCCGGCGGTTTATGCAGATAATGATGAGGCACAGACTCTGGAGATCGTACTGGAGGATCCGGCTACCGGCGTGGAGGCCATGCTTCTTTACGGTGTACTTCCGGAACTGGATATCATTACAAGAAGCGTCTATATCCGCAATCAGAGCAGTGAGAAGATCTATGTGAACAAGGTGATGTCCGCAGAACTGGATTTTCTTTACGGAGATTATGACCTGCTTACTTTTTACGGAAGACATGCCATGGAGCGGAATCTGCAGAGAGTACCGGTGGCTCATGGAAGTCAGATGATCGGCAGTGTCCGTGGCACATCCAGCCATCAGTATAATCCGATGATGATCCTGGCAGAGAAGGACACAACAGAGGATCATGGAGGCTGCTATGCTATGTCCTTTGTATACAGTGGAAATTTCCAGGGTGAGGTTCTTAAAGATCAGTACAATCAGACAAGAATGCTCCTTGGTGTACAGGAGGAGTGCTTCCGGTATCCGCTGGAAGCTGGGGAGACCTTCTATGCACCTGAGGTGATCTTAAGCTACACAGATCAGGGAATGAACCGTCTTTCCCAGAATCTGCACAGCTGCATCCGTCATCATATCTGCCGTGGTAAATATAAGACAGAGGTTCGTCCGGTGCTGGTAAACAGCTGGGAGGCAGCATATTTTGATTTTACAGGGGAGACTTTATATAATCTGGCAAAAGAGGCAAGGAGCCTTGGTATCGATATGCTGGTTCTGGATGACGGCTGGTTTGGAAAACGTGACGATGACAACAGTGGTCTTGGGGACTGGTATGTCAATGAGAAGAAGCTTGGAGAGACTCTCGGCGGACTGGTAAAAAGAGTCAATGACCTCGGAGTGAAATTCGGTATCTGGATTGAGCCGGAGATGATCTCTGAGGACAGTGATCTTTACCGCGAGCATCCGGACTGGGCACTTATGATTCCGGGAAGAAATCCAGTGAGATCCAGAAATCAGCTGGTACTTGATTTTTCCAGAAAAGAAGTTGTAGACGGAATTTTTGGACAGATCAGTGCGGTATTGGATAATGCCAATATTGAGTACGTTAAATGGGACATGAATCGAAGCCTGATGGATGTATTTTCCGTAATGACAAAGGATCAGGGACGTGTAATGTATGATTATGTCCTGGGATTGTACGATTTTCTGGACCGTATGGTGAACCGTTATCCGGATCTTCTGATCGAGGGCTGCAGCGGCGGTGGTGGAAGATTTGACGCAGGCATGCTGTATTACACACCGCAGATCTGGTGCAGCGACAACTCTGATGCTATTGACAGGCTTCGGATCCAGTATGGCACTTCCTTCGGATATCCGGTATCGGCCATGGGAGCACATGTGTCTGCAGTGCCGAACCATCAGACAGGAAGGATCACCCCGTTACATACCAGAGGTGTGGTTGCAATGTCCGGAACCTTCGGCTACGAGCTGGATCTTCTGAAGTTGACTGAGGAAGAAAAAGACGAGGTCCGCAGCCAGATCGGGGAATTCCGTAAATATGCGCCACTGATCCAGAACGGACGGTACTATCGCCTGACAGATCCGTTTAAGAGTGAGGTCTGTGCATGGGAGATCGTTGGAAATTCTCAGGAAGAAGTTCTGCTCAATGTTGTCATGGAGGAGATCCATGGAAATATGACTGTGAATTATGTGCAGCTTCGCGGCCTTGATGAGAGTGCACTTTATAAGGAACAGACTACCGGCAGGATCTATTCCGGAGCTGCTCTGATGCATGGTGGAATGCCGCTTCCTGCAGAGTTTGGGGAGTACAGAGCTTATCAGTATCATTTTGTGAGAGAATAAGAGCGTATTGAGACAGTAAGATAAATAAAAGGATCCGTCATACAGACAGCTGAAAAAGCCGATGTATGGCGGATCTTTTTTATCATAGCTCAGTGTACGGTGATCTGATAGCTCTTGATAAATTCCTCATCCGGTTTCAGCACATTGATATTTGCTTTTTTGGAAAGAGGCTTTTCAAAACCACAGTCATCACAGCGTCCCATCCACGGCTCCAGGCATACGAAGGGAGCACCGGGTACGGACCAGATACCGAAATTCGGGAAGCCCTCACTGGTAAGTGTCAGATATGGAGTTCCGTCCGGGAAGAGGATACCGGCCTTTTGGATCTGGCCGTTATCAAAAACAAGAGCGTCTTTATCAAACATGTGAGGAGCAATGGAACAGGTTCCGTTTTCAAGGGAAAGTGTATGTGGCTCGTCAGCAAGGACTGTTCCTACAGACGTATCGATAAGGAGATAGGTAAGAGCGTCCAGGCCTTCAAAAGCAAGACGGTAATCACTCTGGGATTCGCCTTCACGTACCGGAACACGGAATGCCGGATGGCCGCCGATGGTAAAATACATAGTTTCAGAATCATTATTAACTACTTCCCAGCATACTTCCAGGTCGTGCTTCTTCAGAGTGTAGGTGATCTTCAGAGCGAAAGCAAACGGATAAACATTCAAGGTTTCTTCAGAGGACTTAAGGACAAAGGAAAGGGAAGTATCGGTGATATCCGTGCAGATAAAATCGCTGTCCCTTGCAAAGCCGTGCTGGCTGGAAGGATATTCCTTTCCGTTCAGACGCCAGATATCTTTGTAGTTACGTCCCACGTTGGGAAAAAGTACAGGTGCATGGCGTTTCCAGTAAGCCGGATCTGCCTGCCAGAGGATCTCCCTGTCATTAGTCTTGTCATAGATGCCGGTGAGTTCAGCACCGTGATCGGAAACGGAAATCTTAAGAAAGCTGTTTTCAATCGTTCGTGTCATGATAAACCTCCTGTATGACAGCATTCGGGTAATATTACCTCGGAATTGCTGCATGTTTTTTTCTATTTTAGCACATTTTTCAGATGATAACGAGAAAAATACAATCTGTGAAAAATATAACTGGAAAATCTGTCATATTTCACAAGAGAAATTGCTGTTTTTTGGAAGAATAACCTTGACTAATGAAGGATAAATCTATAAAATAATTATGTGCGTAGAAAACATACATTTTTTATGTTTTAAAGAACAATAATTAGGAGGAAAATGTAAAATGGCAAAATGGGTTTACATGTTTACAGAAGGTAATGCTACTATGAGAAATCTTCTGGGCGGCAAAGGTGCCAACCTTGCTGAGATGACAAACCTCGGTCTTCCTGTACCGCAGGGCTTCACAATCACAACAGAGGCCTGCACACAGTACTACGAGGATGGCAGATCCATCAACGATGAGATCATGGCTCAGATCATGGAAGCAATTACCAAGATGGAAGGAGTTACCGGTAAGAAATTCGGTGACAAAGAAAATCCTCTGCTTGTATCCGTTCGTTCTGGTGCGAGAGCATCTATGCCTGGTATGATGGACACAATCCTCAACCTTGGTTTAAATGAAGAAGTTGTTAACACTCTTGCTGAGAAATCCGGCAATGAGCGTTGGGCTTGGGACTGCTACAGAAGATTCATCCAGATGTATTCTGACGTAGTTATGGAAGTTGGTAAGAAATACTTCGAGGAGCTTATCGATGAGATGAAAGCTAAGAGAGGTGTTAAGCAGGACGTTGAGCTTACAGCTGCTGACCTGCATGAGCTTGCTGACCAGTTCAAAGCTGAGTATAAATCCAAAATCGGTGCTGATTTCCCAACTGATCCGAAGGAGCAGCTTGTAGGCGCAATCAAAGCCGTATTCCGTTCCTGGGACAACCCACGTGCGAACGTATATCGTCGTGACAACGATATCCCATATTCCTGGGGTACAGCTGTTAACGTACAGATGATGGCATTCGGTAACATGGGTGATGACTGTGGTACAGGTGTTGCCTTCACACGTGACCCTGCTACAGGTGCTAACGGTCTGTTCGGTGAGTTCCTTACCAATGCACAGGGTGAGGACGTAGTTGCTGGTGTTCGTACACCTATGCACATCTCCGAGATGGAGCAGAAGTTCCCGGAAGCATTCGTACAGTTCAAACAGGTTTGCGAGACTCTTGAGAAACATTACAGAGACATGCAGGATATGGAGTTTACTGTAGAGCATGGTAAACTGTATATGCTTCAGACACGTAATGGTAAGAGAACTGCACAGGCTGCTCTTAAGATCGCTTGTGACCTCGTTGATGAGGGAATGAGAACTGAGGAAGAGGCTGTTGCAATGATCGATCCTCGTAACCTTGATACACTTCTTCATCCGCAGTTCGATGCAGCTGCTCTTAAAGCTGCTACACCGATGGGTAAAGGTCTTGGTGCTTCTCCAGGAGCTGCTTGCGGCAAGATCGTATTCTCTGCAGAGGACGCTGTTGAGTGGGCTGCAAGAGGAGAGAAAGTTGTTCTTGTTCGTCTTGAGACATCCCCAGAGGATATCACAGGTATGAAAGCTGCTCAGGGTATCCTGACAGTTCGTGGTGGTATGACATCTCACGCAGCTGTAGTTGCTCGTGGTATGGGATCCTGCTGTGTATCCGGATGCGGCGATATCGCTATGGATGAGGAGAACAAGAAATTCACACTTGCTGGTAAAGAGTTCCATGAAGGAGATGCAATCTCCATTGATGGTACAACAGGTAACATCTATGACGGACTTATCCCGACTGTAGATGCTAAGATCGCTGGTGAGTTCGGACGTATCATGGGATGGGCTGACAAGTACAGAACAATGAAAGTTCGTACAAACGCTGATACTCCTGCTGATGCTAAGAAAGCTCGTGAGCTTGGTGCAGAGGGAATTGGTCTTTGCCGTACAGAGCATATGTTCTTTGAGGGCAACAGAATTGATGCATTCCGTGAGATGATCTGCTCTGAGACAGTAGAGGAGAGAGAAGCAGCACTTGCTAAGATCCTTCCGGAGCAGCAGGGAGACTTCGAGAAACTCTATGAGGCACTTGAAGGAAATCCTGTAACAATTCGTTTCCTTGATCCGCCACTTCATGAGTTCGTTCCTACAGAGGAAGAGGACATCAAGAAACTGGCTGATGCTCAGGGCAAGACTGTAGAGCAGATCAAGACAATCATCGCTTCCCTTCACGAGTTCAACCCGATGATGGGACATCGTGGATGCCGTCTTGCTGTTACTTATCCAGAGATTGCTAAGATGCAGACAAGCGCTGTTATCCGCGCAGCTATCAACGTTAAGAAGAATCATCCGGATTGGAACATCAAACCGGAGATCATGATTCCGCTTGTTGGTGACATCAAAGAGCTTAAATATGTTAAGAAATTCGTTGTAGAGACAGCAGATGCTGAGATCAAAGCAGCAGGTTCTGACCTTGAGTACGAGGTTGGTACTATGATCGAGATCCCGAGAGCAGCTCTTACAGCTGATGATATCGCTAAAGAGGCTGACTTCTTCTGCTTCGGTACAAACGACCTTACACAGATGACATACGGATTCTCCCGTGATGACGCTGGTAAGTTCCTTAACGCATACTATGATGCTAAGATCTTCGAGAACGATCCATTTGCTAAACTTGATCAGGTTGGCGTTGGTAAACTCATGAAGATGGCAATCCAGCTTGGAAAACCGGTTAACCCGAAACTTCACGTAGGTATCTGCGGTGAGCACGGTGGAGATCCGTCTTCCGTAGAGTTCTGCAACGAGATCGGACTTGACTATGTATCCTGCTCACCGTTCCGTGTACCGATCGCTCGTCTTGCAGCAGCACAGGCAGCAATCGCTAAGAAGAACGCCTAAGCAGAACTTCATATTGCTTCAAGGCTGAAACTTCAGCCTGATCAAGCATAGAAAGCTTCTGGCAGTCTGTAGAAATACAGATTGTCAGGAGCTTTTTTTATACAGGGGAAAGAACCATGAAAAAGAAAATTTTTATTATCACAGGAATGATTCTGTGTATCCTGGCAGGAATAGTTATCGTGCCTTCCGTGATCAGAACCAGACAGGCAGTAAAAGAATTTGAAAAAGATTTTCATGTATCCGCCAATTCCGGGGCAGATTCTGCGGGGATAGATTCTGAAGATGAGCCAGCTGCGGAGAACGAAGAAGTTTCAGAGGAAGAAGAGAAGAAAGCGTTTGAGCTGGATACGTATTTGGATCACAGAGATATGACTCACCGGTTGTATATTTACGACATGGATTATATTGAAAAGGCCATTTCCTTTGAGAAAAAAAGCCTTCAGGATTTTGAGGAGGTGATCAGGCAGAATCCGAAAATCCCGGATAAATTCAAACCACTTATGGAAGAATATTGCAAATGTGTGTTTGAAAAATATCCGGATGTGGAACTTCGTCCTTTTTATCAGAATCTTCAGAGCCTGGAAGTTGTGGAATGTACAGAGGATGAACTGTTAAAAGTCAGCTGGGATGTTTATTCCTGCGGATGTTACGTGAAATCAGAGAATAAGATTTATGTGCTGAAAGATAAAGAATACGAAGAAGGAACCTGGGATTATCAGGTGATCTTCCATGAACTGAGCCATTGTCTGCGGGACAGCCATTATACAGATGAAGACGGAAACAAAGTATACATTCAATTTGCCGGACTGAATTATTATGATGTTCCCAATGCGGAGGCAATCAATTCCCTGTTTGCGGTCAGCCTTTTTGATTATGAGGAAAACGATATTGCCTATCAGATGCAGAGCAATGCCCATAAAATAATGATCGAATGTATGGACAATTATTCTCTGGATGATTATGTGAATCACAGTCTTGGATATTACGCAAAACAGCTGGATGAATATAATCAGGATGACAACTATGCAACGACGATCCTGACGCTGATGGATGAGCAATATCATGATTACTACGATGAAAAGACGGCAGAGAACCCAGAAAAATATTATCCGATCTATGATTATATTTCCAACATGTATCTGGGAAAACATCTGAAAGCAGGGATGAGCCAGGAAGAAGCCAGAGGGATTATGGATGAGATGCTGGAAAAACTCCTCTTTGACGTTCCGGAGGAATATCATATAGACAGAGACCATTTTTATGAGTATCTGGAGAAGTATTATACAGAGAAATTTTCGGCTGCATAACTGAAAGTTTTCTGCTGGGGTGATTCCGGCAGTTTACGAAAAAAAGGATTCATGGTATCATGAAAGAAACAGGGCAGATCATGCCAGAGGATAAGGAGAATTTTATGAACCAGGAATCACAGACACCGCATAAGAGGCGGGTACGATATAAAGGAAAATATCCGAAGAAATTTGAGGAGAAATATAAAGAGCTTCAGCCTGAGAAATATAAAGATACTATTGAACATGTGATCAGCAAGGGGAATACACCGGCGGGAATGCACATTTCCATTATGGTGAAGGAGATCATTGATTTTCTGGAGATCAAACCGGGGCAGGTTGGATTTGATGCCACACTTGGATATGGTGGACATACCAGAGCCATGCTGGAATGTCTGAAAGGCCAGGGTCATATGTATGCGACAGATGTGGACCCGGAAGAATCCGCCAAGACCAGAAAACGTCTGGCAGAGCAGGGTTTCGGGGAAGATATCCTGACAATTAAACTCCAGAATTTCTGCACCATTGATGAGATTGCGAAAGAAGTAGGCGGATTTGATTTTATCCTGGCAGATCTCGGAGTATCTTCCATGCAGATCGACAATCCAAAGAGAGGTTTTTCCTTTAAAGTGGACGGACCTCTGGATTTAAGACTGAATCAGGAATCCGGGATCAGTGCGGCGGAACGTTTGGATACCATTTCCAGAGAAGAACTTGCCGGAATGCTGGATGAAAATTCCGATGAGCTGTACTGTGAGGAGATCGCCAAAGCCATCACCGATGAGATCCGTAAGGGCAACCGCATAGATACCACTACGAAACTTCGGGAAGTGATCGAGAAGACTCTGGATTTTCTTCCGGAAAAAGAGAAAAAAGACATGGTCAAAAAAACATGCCAGAGAGTTTTTCAGGCGCTGCGTATTGATGTAAACCGGGAATTCGAGGTTCTCTATGATTTTATGGAAAAACTCCCCGGAGCTCTGAAACCAGGCGGACGTGTGGCAATCCTTACCTTCCATTCCGGAGAAGACAAACTGGTAAAGAAAGCACTGAAACAGGGATACAAAGAAGGAATTTATTCTGATTATTCCAAAGATGTGATCCGACCGTCTGCTCAGGAATGCGCTCAGAATGGACGTGCCAGATCAACGAAGATGCGCTGGGCGATAAAAGCATAAATGATGATCTCCATAAGCCATGGCAAAAAATAAGCCATGGCTTATTTTTTGAAAAAATTACAAATTTCTGTTCTGTATTTTGGAATAATTCCATACAAATTAAAAAATCACTGTGCTATCATGTTAAACAATTACAGTGACCTGGAAAAGTTAAAGATCAGATAAATATTTTTCGGGACACCACGAATTGGAAAGGAAAAAACATGGATATCACACTTGAAACAGCAGCAGATAAGCTGGTAAAAGAAATTTTTGGCGTGAAGCCTGAAGAAACTGTGATCATCACAGCAGATGATGATTCGGATGCATCGGTTGTAGAAGCAGTAAAAAACAGTGCAAAAAATGCAGGAGCACATGCAATGGTAATTTCAGTTCCCACACCAGGGGGAGTAGGAAAAGCAGCAGATCCGGATCTTCCGGTCGATGCGTTAAGTGCAGCACTTCTCTGTGCAGATGTATGGATCGAATTTAATCATCAGTGGCTTCTTTATTCCACACCATTTGAGCGTGCAGAAGCAGAGAACAAAAAAATGCGTTACATGTGTCTGGTAGATTTTAACCCTGACCTCATGATCCGTACCATCGGCAATGTGGAGACAGAGCAGCTCAAAAAATTTATGCTTGCGATCACTGAAAAAACAAAAAATGCAAAGAACATGCGTGTCACAACTCCGGCTGGATGTGATATATCATTTGAAATCGATCCTGGCCATTATACAGCATGTGACTGCGGAAACGCAACAGTACCAGGAATCCATATGCTTACAGGACAGATCAATGTTGTGCCGCGATTTGGAAGCATCAATGGCGTGATCGTTTTTGACGGATCTGTAACCCCACCTTTTGGAACCACACCGGATGCGCCGATCCGTCTTACAATTGAAAACAGTAAAATCGTAAAAATTGAAGGAGGCCGTGATGCAGCCATTTTTGAAGAGCATTTGAAAAGCTTTGAAGATGAGGGAATGTTCAAGCTTGCACATATTGCGTATGGGTTTAATCCAGGAGCGGTTCTTACCGGCAATATTGTGGAGGATGAGCGTGTATGGGGATCCACAGAGTGGGGAATTGGTTATGTCAGCCCATTTGACGCTCCGCCGCACGGACAGGATGCAAAATCCCACTGTGATGGCATTTGCCTGAATTCTTCTGTATGGCTTGATGGTGTACAGATCATGGATGAAGGGAGAATAACAGATCCATATCTGAAAGAGCTGGCTGCATTCAGAGAATAAATAATATGAACATATCTTTATTGCAGGTTTTAAATGCACCTTTGTTTGAGAATGTAAAAATTTTGTCAGGACGGGCCGGACTTGGCCGGATCGTAAAGCGGGCATCTGTTTTTGATGCGCCATTTAAAGAGGATGTGCTGGAGAAAGATATTCTGGCACCTGGAGATTTTTTTATCACATCTCTTTTGCAGTTTCAGCCGAAATCAGAAGAACTGATGCAGGTTCTGGCGCTTCTTGTAAAAGGAAACTGCAGTGGGCTCTGTGTGATGATGGAGGAGAGAGCAGAGCTTTTTTCGAAAGAAATGCTTGCTTTCTGTGAAGAGAAGCAGTTTCCTGTGATCTGTATGAGGGAAGATATTTCTTATGCAGAGGTCCTTGGAGTTATTAATCAATGTATCCTGGAAGAACAGACAAATGTGCTTAATCAGCTGAAACTGGATAAGATCCTAGCATCGAGGACTCTGCCCCAGGAGCGAATGAAGATCCTTTTTAGCATTAATCCGGGGATCAGGGAGTACGTACAGGCTGTTTATATCCGGGATGAACGGCGGAAGATCACACAAAGAAAAAAAACAGGAGAAGTCTGTTCATCTTTTGATATATTTATTCCGGCGGATAACTATGATATCTGTATTTTGAGTGCAGATTCCAGGAAGGAACTGGAACAGCATAAAAATGTAGTGTGTGAACAGCTTTTGAGAAGCTATCATAACCGCAGACTTGGAATTGGCAGACCTTATGCCAGATACAGAGTAGAACGAACACTTCTTGAAGCAGGAGACGCCCTGGACATGGCACAGGCATCGGACCGGAGGCAGCAGGTCTATGATCCATTGTCTCCGCAGCAGCTTCTTTTGCCTATCAGGGGAAGTCGGGAAATGCAGGAATTTTATGACGAATTTTGTCGAGAGATTGCGGCGAAAACAACGGAAGAAGGCATGGAGGACATGCTTCTTACAACAAGGGCGTATGTACAGTGCAATGGAGATTTTAAAAAAACTGCCAAAAAACTGAAACAGCACGAGAATACGATCCGTTATCGTATTAACCGTCTGAGAAATTATCTTGATGTGGAAGAACAGCCGTTGCTTTTTCATGAGATCATTTCTCTGGCTGTGCGGATCGAATCTATGCTGGAGATAAAAAAGAATAAAGAGGTATGAGAGTGGAACAGGAAAAGAAAACAGGAAATGTGGAATCTGTCACATTGGAACAGGTTCCGATGGAAGAGAGAAAAAGCTGGGCAGATGTTGCCATGATCCAGGCGGGAATTATGATCTGTGTGCCCAGTCTGATGCTGGGAGGAATCCTGGCAGAGTCTATGCCGATGTCTCAGGCCATCTGGTCAGGGGTAATCGGATATGCAGTGATCGTGGCGTTGATGATATTTTGTGGAATCATGGGAAGTGATCTTGGTGTACCGACATGTGTTGTTGCATCTGGCGTTTTTGGAAAACAGGGATCATCAAAGCTGATCTCTGCATTATTTATGATCTCCATGATCGGTTGGTTTGCAGTGCAGAACGGTGTCTGTGGCTCTGCATTTTCCAATCTGATCGAAGCAAGCACAGGAGTAAAAATCCCGATTCCGGTATCAACGGTTGTGTGGGGAATAATCATGCTGGTTACAGCTGTATATGGAATCAATGCTCTGGATAAACTGAATAAGATTGCCATTCCTGCACTTGTGATCGTAACTGTGATCGGGTGTGTGGTAGCAATCCAGCGTTTCGGAACCGGAAATTTAAGTATGACTATCGAAGATCCGGCCATGAGCTTTGCAGATGGAGTTGTACTTACTATCAGTTTTATGGCCACCGGCGCCTTGAATGCACCTGATTTTACCAGATATCAGAGAACAAGAAAAGATACAGTCCTTTCTTCTGCTATCGGTGTGATGCCGGCAGGAATGGCTATGCTTATTCTCGGAGCGGTAATGACGAGAATTGCCCAGCAGTATGACATTTCACTTGTATTTTCTAATATTGGCCTTCCGTTCCTTGGAATGGTCGTACTGATCCTGGCAACCTGGACAACGAATACTACCAATGCCTACAGTGCAGGCTTAAATGCAGTTATGGTATTCAATCTGAAAGAAAGCGGCCGTTCTATGGCAACGGTTATACTTGGAGCTGTGGGAACAGTTCTGGCAGCTGTTGGTGTAGCCGGAAATTTTGAGGGATTTCTTACACTTCTTGGAAATGCGTTTATGCCGATCATTGCTCTGTTTATTGTGGAATACTGGAGCCTTGGGAAAGGAAAAGCAGAGAACTTTACATTACGTGAAGGATGGTCAGTGGCTGGAATCGTGACCTGGGCTCTTGGTTTTGCAGCTACGTTTTTGACTGTGGGAATTTCTTTTATCAATGGAATGCTGGTTTCCGGAATCCTGTATCTGGTGTGGAGACTGGTAAAAAAAGGTGATAAATAAATGGCTAGAGAATATGTAGAAAAAAATACAGCGGAAATGGTCAGATGTCTAAAAGAACTGGTAGCTATTCCCGGGATTTTTGAGGATGCACCATCTAAAGGAGCACCTTTTGGAAAAAATATCCAAAAATCTCTGGAGTACGTCCTTAGAATGGGACAGCAAATGGGATTTCAGGTAAAAAATTATGATGGTTATGCCGGAGAGATCACTGCCGGAGAGGGAAACAGGATGATCGGAATCCTCTGCCATACAGATGTGGTCAGTGCAGGAGAGGGATGGAACACAGATCCGTTTGATCCTGTGGAAAAAGATGGAAAGCTTTATGGAAGAGGAACTTCAGATGATAAAGGCCCTCTGGTGTCTTCACTTTTTGCTATGAAATATCTTGCAGATAATCAGTTGATTCCAAAAGATACCTGTCTTCGCATGATTGTGGGAACCGATGAGGAAGAGAGCTGGCAATGTATTCGTTATTATCTGGATCATGCAGAAATACTTCCACAGGTATCTATCGTACCAGATGCTAATTTTCCACTTTTATACTGCGAAAAAGGACTTCTTGACTTTGATCTTTCTTCTGTGGAATCTGTGGATGAAAGAGCAGAGATACAAATTGTGGAATTAAAAGGTGGACGTAGCAGAAATATTGTTCCGGACGAGGCGTCCTGTCTTCTGAAATGTGAAGATCCGAAGGCGGCAGTAAAAAGCATTGCGCTTCCGGAACAGGTTACAGCAAAGATCACAGATGGATTTTTGAAATTGTCAGTCAGAGGGATCAGTACACATTGTATGAGTCCGGAAAAAGGGTTTAATGCAGTTTCCTGTCTTCTGGAAACGCTGGGACAATTTGGCGAAAAACTTTCTCATGCTTCTTATATGAAATGTTTTCATCAGGCCATAGGAATGGATTATGACGGAGAGCGTCTGGGCTGTGCCATGGAGGATTCCGCAGGGGCACTGACGTTTAATGTGGGAACTGTGAATATGGATGAAAATGGAAGGATTTTTCTGCAGTGTAATATTCGTTATCCTGCATCTGTGGAGTATAATGATATTCGGGAGCTGCTGGAGAGACAGCTGAAAAAATATGGCTTCTTTTATAATGAAGTAGATTATCTGGCTCCGGTGTACCATAAAAAGGACTCAGCACTGATCCGGTGTCTGATGGAGGCCTATCAGGAAGTGACAGGGGATATGGATACAGAGCCAATGGCTATTGGCGGAGCTACCTATGCAAGGGCACTTCCTAATGCTGTGGCATTTGGGCCGCTGTTTCCGTATGAGGAAGAACTGGCTCATGAAGCAAATGAATTTTTAAGCATTGAGAGTCTGCAGAAAATGACCGAAATTTTTGTAAAAGGTCTTTACAAACTGATGACAGAATATAGATAAAAACATTAAAGAAACAAACTATAGAAATATCCTGGAATGCGTTGACATCCAGGATATTTTTTGCTATGGTATACAAGTTTACATATGACAAAGAAGAAAGGATATGGATATGGAGGAAAAAAGAGACATTTTTGACAGACTGATGCATCTTCCTGTATTGAACATATTTGAACCTTTTTATAAAAAACATAAGGAAGTTCTGATGTATCTGTTCTTTGGCGGGATCACATTTTTTCTGAATATAGCACTGTATGCATGGCTGGACGGCATGCTCGGAATAAATGCGCTGATCGCCAATGTGATCTGCTGGGTAGTCTGCGTACTGTTTCAGTATTTTACAAACAGGACCTGGGTATTCGACGGTCAGGTAGATTCGGCAGCCGGATTTTTAAAGCAGATGGCTTCGTTTTTCGGTGGAAGACTCTTTACCCTGGTTGTGGAAGAAGCGATCCTTGCAGTATTCATTACCTGGCTTGGATTTAACAGCATGGCAGTGAAGCTGATCGCTCAGGTGGTTGTGATCGTATTGAATTATATAATCAGTAAATTAATTGTTTTTAAAAAATAAAAAATGTTTATATTTACGAGAAAGGAGTTGAGTTAAAAAATGGCAAAAGATAAGACCAATGATATGACTGTGGGAAATCCGGTGAGCCTGATCATCCGGTTTATGATTCCCATGTGTCTTGGAAATATTTTTCAGCAGTTTTATAACATTGCGGATTCCATTGTTGCGGGTCAGTTCCTGGGAGTAGATGCGCTGGCTGCAATCGGAAGCACCGGTTCACTGATGTTTTTTGTTACCGGATGGCTTAACGGACTGAGCAGTGGCTTTGCCATTCTGGTATCCCAGTGGTTCGGGGCGAAGCAATATGATAAGATGCGTCATTACGTAGCTATGTCCATTTATCTGGCAGCAGCCTTTGCCATTGTGATGACCATTGGCTTTGAGGCTTTGAATGAACCGATTCTGCGGCTGATGAATTCACCGGAGGATCTGATGGGATCTGTGAAGGGATATATGGGAATTATTTATGCAGGCCTGATCGTAACAGCGGCATATAATTCACTGGCAGCGTTTCTCCGTGCACTTGGAGATTCAAAATCTCCGCTGTATTTTCTGATCATTTCGGCAGTGATCAATGTGTTCCTGGATATTCTGTTTATTGTAAAAATCGGGATGGGAGTGGAAGGCTGTGCCTATGCTACGGTTATCGCGCAGGCAATTTCCGCAGTCTGCTGCCTGATCTATATTATCAAAAAGTTCCCGATCCTGCATCTGAAGAAAGAAAACTTTGAAGTTTCTTTTACCAGCTTCCGTTATCTGCTGGCCCTTGGTATTCCCATGGGACTTCAGTTTTCCATCACAGCGATCGGAACCATTATTGTGCAGGGTGCGGTAAATATTTACGGTTCTGTATATATGGCAGGATTTTCCGCTGCGGGAAAAATACAGAATATCATTGCAACTGTATTTGTAGCTTTTGGTGCGACGATGGCAACCTATGTAGGACAGAACCGGGGCGCCGGAAAGATGGACCGTGTAAAAGCAGGAATGAAATATACCCAGATCATGATCTTGATCTGGAGTGTGATCACTATGATCATTATGTTCTTTTTCGGAAAGTACATGACCTGGCTATTTATTGACAAATCCCAGACGGATGTTATTAATGTTTCTGTTACTTATTTTCATACGGTATTCTGGGCATATCCGTTCCTTGGAAGTATCTTCCTCTACCGAAACGGACTTCAGGGACTGGGATATGGCTTGGTTCCCATGCTGGGCGGTGTGTTTGAACTGGCGGCAAGAAGTGCGATCGTTATGTTTGTTGCAGGAAAAACAAGTTTTGCAGGTGTATGTCTGGCAGATCCTGCCGCATGGATCGCAGCGCTGATCCCTCTGATCCCGTATTATATTTATGTGATGAAAAAGTGGAGCAGGGGAAAAAAGGAAACTGCTGCCTGAGTGGGTATAATACAGAAAATGAAAAGAATAAATTTAGGCTTGCAATTATGGAAGATACAGTTATAATGATATTATAACTGCGGAAAAAACCAGGAAACCGGGATTCCGGGTAAGATTACAAATCCAGAAGGGAGAATATAGATCATGGAAATCACAAAGGAAACAACAATGGGCGAAATGCTTGCATATGATGAGAAGATCGCATACATTCTTATGCAGGAAGGAATGCACTGCATCGGCTGCCCGTCTTCTATCGGTGAGTCTCTTGAGGAGGCATGCATGGTACACGGACTTGACGTAAACGCTGTACTGGCAGACATCCATCATTATGAGGAAACCAAGAAACAGAAATAATCAGCAGTACAATTTATATTAGAACGTACAGATTACGGACCGCAAGGGGATAACGACTGTGCATGTCTTTTTGGCATGCCGTCGTTATCCCTTTTTTTGTGAGCAGACGATAAAGAGAGTCTTAAATATCTGCTTGATATGGAGGAAAAAAGCATGTATGTGATGATCGATAATTTCGATTCATTTGTTTATAATCTCAAGGCATATTTTCAGGAGCTTGGAAGAGAGATCCTGGTCAGACGCTGCGACGAGATCACCCTGGAGGAGTTGGAAGAGCTGAACCCGGAAGGAATCATCCTTTCTCCGGGACCGAAGCGTCCCTGGGATGCGAAGCTCTGCGTAGATATCGTAAAAAGATTTCAGGGAAGGATTCCTGTTCTGGGGGTCTGTCTGGGACATCAGGTGATCGGCCACTGCGCGGGAGCAGTAGTGGAAAAGGGCGTGTGTCCCATGCACGGAAAAGTAACAGAGATCCACAACCATGGAACAGGAGTGTTTGCAGGCCTGCCTGAGAAATACAAGGTGACAAGATACCATTCCCTGATCGTGCGGGAAGACAGCATTCCGGAGGAGTATCAGGTGGATGCGCTTTCTGATGATGGTGCTGTTATGGGAATTTCCCATAAAGCATTGCCTATCTATGGTGTGCAATTCCATCCGGAAGCCGTTCTTACGGAATATGGACATGAGCTTCTTGAGAATTTTTGCAGGATCGCGGAGAATTTTCAGAAGGAGGAGTAAAAATATGTACAAAAATCAGCGAAGAATAAAAGAACTGACCCCATATATCCCGGCAGTGGACATTTTTCGGATCTACGAGAGAGAACCCGGAGCAGCGTTTCTGGATTCCTCCCTTGTCAATGAGCTGGGACATTATTCCGTGATCGGAAGATGTCCGTATCTGAAGCTGGTAAAGGACGGAGAGAACTTTACTATCAACGGAAGGCCGGAAACAGAAACAACCTTTGAAGATTATATGCGGGAATATCTGAATATCCATGAAGACAAAAATAACAGCGGACTTCCCATCGTATCCGGTGCAGTAGGATATTTTTCCTATGATTACGGAAGAAAACAGATGGGAGTACAATCCGGGGAAAAGGATCTTGTGACTGTTCCGGAGGCAGTTCTGACATTTTATGACTGTTTTATCATAGAAGACTGTCAGGAAAAAAGAACCTATCTTGTGTCAAACGGAATCAGTGCAGACGCTGCAGCAGAAATCGGAGCGATGGAAAAAGCAATCCGGGAATTTACAGAGGCGGGGAAACAGGAAGGATCGGAAACAGGGGAAAAAAAGGAATTCGGAAACAGGATGGTCACGGAAAATTCTCACCGTGAGAAATTCAGGATCCAGGTTCATCCCAACTTTGAGAAAGAAGAATACAAACAGGCAGTAGACCGGATGATCCGCTATATTATAGAGGGCGATATCTATATTGCCAATATGACGCAGCAGCTGACCATTGAAAGCGAAAAACCACCTCTGGATGTTTTTTATGATCTTCGGAAAAATAATCCGTCTCCTTTCGGCGGATATCTGGATTTCGGAGATTATCAGATCGTCTGTGCATCTCCGGAACGTTTTCTGAAGATGAAAGACCGTCATGTAAATACCCGTCCTATAAAGGGAACAAGAAAACGTGGCGTAACATCTGAGGAAGATGAAATGCTCCGTCGGGAGCTTCAGGATTCCGGAAAAGATAAGAGTGAACTTCTTATGATCGTAGACCTGGAGCGAAATGATCTGAACCGGGTGTGTACACCGGGAAGCGTGAAGGTAACCGAGCTTTTTACAGTGGAAGCATACGCTACGGTTTTTCATCTGGTATCGGATATTGAAGGAAAACTGGAAGACGGAAAAAATGTTATGGATCTTCTGGAGGCTGCATTCCCCGGCGGTTCTATTACCGGTGCGCCGAAATACCGTGCCATGGAGATCATTGACGAGCTGGAACACGGCAAGCGAAATCTTTATACAGGCTCTATCGGCTATCTGACACTGGACGGAAGCTGCGATTTCAACATCGTGATCCGTACAGCTCTTCATAAAAACGGAAAATATCACCTTGGCGTTGGCGGCGGGATCACAGCAGAGTCAGATCTGGAATTTGAGTACGAGGAGACTCTGCAGAAGGCGAAAGCAATCCTGGATGCACTGCAGTAGAGAAACATACAGAACGGTAAAAGTGAAAGGCTCTGTGGACAGATCAGAGAATCTGACAGGGACACTTCATAAGGAGGTCAAAGGAAATGAACAACATAACCTTAGACGAATGTTTTCAGTTCGGTCTGGGAGCATTTGAGACCATAGGAATAGAAAAGGGAACTCCCATACTTCTGGAAAAGCATCTGAAAAGACTGGAACGGGCGGCAGATTTCCTGAAGCTGGGTGATCCGGCAGTACGTGGGATCACAGCCGGGAGGATCGAAGAATATCTGGAAGAACAAAAAAAACGCCCGGAGGTGCAGAAAGAATTTGACGGACTGGAACACTGTGCGTTGAAGCTTATGCTTACAAAGGAAAATGCAGTGTATTCTCTTCGTGCCAATCATTATACGCCGGAGAATTATGAAAAAGGCTTTATCATGGATGTCAGCAAGGTAAAACGAAATGAAACATCACCTCTTGTATATCACAAAACCATGAATTACGGAGATTGTATCCTGGAAAAACGTAATGCTACAGCAGCAGGAATGGATGAACGGTTGTTTCTGAATACAAAGAAACAGATATCGGAAGGGACAGTAAGTAATGTATTCTTTGTGCGAAAAGGCGTGATCTATACACCAAAAGTCAGCTGCGGACTTCTTCCGGGAATTCTCCGAGAATATCTCTGTGACACGGAAGAGGTGGAAGAAACCTATATCTATGTTCAGGATCTTAAATGGTATGAGGAATGTTTTGTCACCAATTCCCTGATGGGGATCATGCCGGTGCGTCAGATCGGAGGAATCCGGTTTGAGGAAGACAAAGTGACAAGGGAGCTGATGAGAAGATATCGGAAGATGGTCAGAGATACTGCGAATAAGAAACAAATCAGATAAATGTTATTGCGAAACTATCACATTCAGGAAAGGTGATGGAATGTGAAGACCCGGCTTTCCGGGAAATGTACCTGAGGATGGAGGTAATATAAACAGGAATTTGGAATGGTACATAGATTTATAACGGAATTTGAATGAAAGTGACCAATACAGTCAGGGATAAACGTGCATTAACCAGGGAAAGCTAAGGTTGATGCACGTTTTTTGTGCAAACTCAACCAAAAACGTTCATGAATTTTGTGAAGCGATTTGATTGACTTTGAACGAATTTGGAAGTATACTGAGTTCAACAAATGAAAAACAACAAAAAGCGGTCAAAAACCGCAGGATAAAAGATATGGGAGGAGAAAAAATGATCTGCACAGTTACTTTTAATCCGTCTCTGGACTATATCGTTTCCGTGGAGGATTTTAAACTCGGACTTACCAACCGGACAAGCTCTGAGCTGATGCTTCCGGGCGGAAAGGGAATCAACGTTTCCACCGTGCTGATGAATCTTGGAATCGAGAATACAGCACTTGGTTTCATGGCAGGATTCGTCGGAGATGAGATTGTAAGAAAGCTTGAGGAGATGGGAGTGAGATCTGATTTTATCAGGATCCCGGAAGGCGTTTCAAGGATCAACCTGAAGCTGAAATCTATTGATGGAACTGAGATCAACGGAATGGGACCGGAGATCAGCGCTGAAAAGGTTCAGGAGCTGATGAAGAAGCTTGACACACTGAAAGAGGGAGATGTGCTTTTTCTGGCAGGAAGTATTCCTTCATCTATGCCGGATGATATGTATGAGAAGATCATGGCGAGACTGGACGGAAAAGGCGTGATGATCGTTGTGGATGCAACGAGAGATCTTCTTGTAAATGTCCTGAAGTATCATCCGTTTCTGGTGAAGCCCAATAACCATGAGCTTGGAGAAATCTTCGGCGTAGAGCTTAAGAACCGTCAGGATGTGATCCCTTACGGAAAGAAGCTCCAGGAAAAAGGAGCCAGAAACGTGCTGATCTCAATGGCCGGTGAGGGAGCTGTCCTGGTAGCGGAGAACGGTCAGGTGTTTGAGAAACCGGCGCCGAAAGGAACACTGGTAAACGGCGTAGGAGCCGGAGATTCCATGGTAGCAGGCTTTATGGCAGGCTGGATGGAAAAACAGGATCACGAATATGCATTCCATATGGGAATTTCCGCAGGAAGCGCAAGTGCATTTTCTGAAAATCTTGCCACAAGGGAAGAAGTTCAGGCAGTATATGAACAGGTAACAGAGGGGTAAAGAAGAAAGGAGAAGGGAAGATGAGAATCACAGATCTGCTTGACAAACGAAGCATATCACTGGATGCTGCACCGAAGACGAAATCTGAAGCTCTGGACATGGCCGTAGATCTTATAGTAAAAAGTGAAAAGATCAGCGACAGGGAAGCTTATCGGAAACGGTGTATTTAAGAGAGGAAGAAAGTACGACAGGAATCGGTGAGGGAATCGCTATTCCTCATGGAAAATGTGATGCGGTAAAGAAACCGGGACTTGCTGCCATGGTAGTAAAAAAAGGCGTGGAATTTGAGGCACTGGATGATGAGCCGGTTACCCTTCTTTTCCTGATCGCAGCACCGAATACAGAAGATAACATTCATCTGGATGTACTCAGCAAGCTTTCCGTAATGCTGATGGATGATAATTTTACAGAATCCTTACGTAACGCAGGTTCTGTAGATAAATTTATGGAGATCATCGACAAGGCCGATGAGGAGAAAAAAGATATTGATGAAAGACTGGCAGATACAGGAAGTTCCGAAGGAGCCAGAGCTAAACTGCTGGCAGTTACCTCCTGCCCCACAGGTATTGCCCACACCTACATGGCAGCAGAGGGACTGGAAAAAGCAGCGAAGGCGAAAGACTGTTTCATTAAAATAGAGACACGAGGCTCCGGTGGAGCAAAAAATGTACTTACGGATCAGGAGATCCGGGAGGCAGACTGCATCATTGTAGCTGCAGATGCCAAGGTTCCCATGGATCGTTTCGATGGAAAGAAAGTCATCGAATGTCAGGTTTCAGATGGAATCAGCAAAGCGGACCAGCTTGTTGAACGTGCGATTTCCGGAGATGTTCCGGTATATCATGCAGCAGCAGGCAGTCAGAACTCTTCCTCAAATGCAAAAGCAGGCGGCGGAGCAGGCCACAAGATCTAAATGCAGCTGATGAACGTGGTATCTCATATGCTTCCACTGGTTGTAGGCGGTGGTATCCTGATCGCTCTTGCATTCCTGATCGATGGTTTAAGTGTAGATTTGAGTTCCCTTCCTGCAGACCAGAGAGCAAACTTTGGTACCATCACACCGGTAGCGGCTGTTCTGAAAAACATTGGTGGAACCGCATTTGGTTTCATGCTTCCGATCCTGGCCGGATTAATTGCAATGGCCATCGGTGACAGACCGGCACTTGCAGTTGGACTTGTGGGCGGTATGATCGCAGCAAACGGAAAATCCGGTTTCCTCGGAGCACTTCTTGCAGGCTTCCTTGCAGGATATCTGATCCTTGGACTTCGTAAGGTTTGTGATAAGCTTCCGGAAGCACTGGAAAAAATAGCGCCTGTACTGATCTATCCGGTTGTTGGTGTCCTTCTTATGGGACTCTGTATGACCTTCGTTGTAGAGCCGATCATGGGCGGTATCAATACAGGATTAAATAATGCCTTGACAGGCATGGGAAATTCAAGTAAAGTAATTTTAGGGTTGGTTCTCGGTGGTATGATGGCCATTGATATGGGCGGCCCGTTCAACAAAGCAGCATATGTATTTGGTACAGCAGCTATTGCGGCAGGCAACTATGACATTATGGCAGCAGTTATGGTGGGAGGTATGACTCCTCCGTGTGCCATCGCACTCGCATCCCTGCTGTTTAAAGACAAATTTACAAAAGAAGAGCGTGAGGCAGGACCGACCAACTTTATTATGGGACTTGCATTTATCACAGAAGGTGCGATTCCTTTTGCGGCATCTGACCCGGTCCATGTACTTCCGTCCTGTATCGTCGGTTCCGCAGCAGCTGGAGCGATCTCCATGTTCTTCAACTGTACACTGATGGCACCACATGGCGGAATCTTCGTATTCCCGGTTGTAGGTAATGCAATGATGTATCTGGTCGCACTGGTTGTGGGAACTCTGATCTCAGCTGTGCTTCTCGGGGTACTGAAGAAAAAAGTTGCTTAAATTTTTTAGAATTAAAATAAAAAACTGGAGGATAAAGAAATGAAAGAATTCAAGTATGTAGTAACAGATAACGAAGGAATCCATGCACGTCCGGCCGGAGAGCTTGTGAAGCTTGTAAAAGGTTTCGAGTCCAAGATCACTATCGAGAAGGACGGCAAGACTGTAGAGTGCAGAAAGCTTCTTGCACTTATGGGACTTGGCGTAAAGAAGGGACATGAGGTTACCTTTACATTCGATGGTGCAGATGAGGATGCAGCATACGAGGCAGTAAGCAAATTCATGCAGGAGAACCTGTAATCTCAGAATGAGTGAACAGAAGGCATCCCGGTCCGGTCGATCGGGATGTCTTTTTTGAAGGAGGAAAAGGAATGCTGACGGAGCAGAGATACGAGATCATACTCGGCCTTCTCAGAGAAAAAAACAGTGTTACGGTAACAGAACTGAAAGATATCCTGGATGCATCGGAATCTACGGTCCGCAGAGACATCACGGCGCTTTACAAGGCGGGGAAGCTGACCAGGGTTTTTGGCGGTGCGGTGGCACTGGAACATACTGTCAATGCCTATGAGCCTACCGTAGCCCAGAAAGTTGAGCTGAATATTGAAGAAAAAAAGAAGATCGCAGCCTATGCGGCATCTCTGATCCAGCCGGAGGATTTTGTATATCTGGATGCGGGAACGACTACCGGATATATGCTGGAGCATCTGGAAGGCTCCGGGGCGACTTTTGTCACCAATGGTGTTTCCCATGCCAGGGCTCTGGCTCAGATGGGAGTCCGTGTGCTGCTGATCGGCGGAGAACTGAAGGGATCTACGGAAGCTGTGATCGGAAGTCAGGCCATGCAGATGCTGAAGAATTATCATTTTACAAAGGGCTTTTTCGGGACCAACGGGATGACTCAGAGAGAAGGCTTTACCACGCCGGAATCTAATGAGGCGCTGGTAAAGCGAACCGCCATGGAGCAGTGTCTGGAAAAGTACGTGGTGTCTGACAGCTCCAAATTCGGACAGATCAGTGCGGTGACGTTCTTTTCATTTGACGGAGCGGTGATCCTGACGGAAAGCTGTTCCAAAGAATATAAAGCTTGCAGAAATATACAGATCATATCATAGAAAGATCACAAAAAAACCGGTTTGGAAGAAAAAATTCTTCGTAAACCGGTTTTTTGTTTGTTGAGGATCTGTTTCAGGCTTCCCTGGAGATCATGGCTTCCAGATCTTCCACGGAAATGTCTTTTTTTTGCATCAGCTTGAGCAGACGTTTCAGTTCGGCAGCTTCCTTTGCCTTTTTTTCAGCTTTTCGGATCTCATCCAGCTGAGCTGCCAGTGCAGTTTTTTCATCCTCCAGCGCTGCTATCTTTTCGGTGCAGGCAGCAATCTTGGAATCTACTTTGGAAATTTTCTCATTGAGTACTTCTATCTTTGTACGTCTCTGTGCCATATGAAACCTCCTGATAAAAATATTACTTCTTATACACTATACAATAGCATAAACGACGATGAAATACAATTGTGAATTGATGCGCAATGTGTTATCATGAATGTATATAATATTTCAGAAACGCAGGATAATACTATGGATAAAGATAAGGGTGTATTTATGACTGCCCGGGAAGTAAATATGGAAATAGAAATGCTGAAGACGGTTTTTGACATTGTAAGACTGGTGGATGTCAGCCGTACAGCTCCGGTAAATATTGGCTCAGACGATTGCTCTTATGAAGCAGAACATAAATGCTTTGCAGTGTGGAATAAAGGCAGAAGATGTGAGAACTGTATTTCTGCCAAAGTTTTTGCCCGTAAAAACAAAATGACGAAATTTGAGTTCGTCAATGATGACATTTATCAGTTGATCGCCAAATATGTGGTTATAGACGGGACACCTCTTGTCATGGAAATGGTCTTTAAAATGACGGATAAGATCTTTCTGGGAGCTTATGGAAGCGGATCTCTGATCGATAAGATCAGCAGATTCAACCGGGAATTATATGAAGATCCTCTGACTGGTGCCAGAAACCGGAGATATTTTGAGGAACAGCTGAAATCCCTGGATAAGATGGGGGCTATAGCTATGATCGACGTGGACAATTTTAAACAGATCAATGACAGCTATGGCCATGTAGCTGGAGATGCGGCGCTTTGTACCATTGTCAGAACGATTTTTGAGCATGTGCGGGCAGATGACGTGGTACTGCGTTATGGAGGAGACGAATTTCTTCTGATGTTTGAAGAAATTCCGGAAAAGGTATTTCAGCAGAAGCTGGAAGATATCCGGGAAGAGATCGCAATGGCAGATGTGCCGGAATACAAAGAAATCCGGCTTTCCATGAGCGTGGGAGGTGTATATGGAAGCTGTAAGGTCAGAGATGGAGTGATGGAAGCGGACAGGCTTCTCTATCAGGCCAAGCGGCAAAAAAACTGTGTTGCCTACAAGAGGATCTGACGGAAATGACATGACAGTCATTGAAAGCAGAATTATGTAACAGGCGCATGAGGTGTATATCTGGCAAGTGAAAGGGAGAATAGGGATATGAAGATAATCGCAAGGATCAGAAGTGATTTTCCGACAAAATTCGGAATCCCGCGTCAGAGTGGTCGAGTGGAAGAACTGACAGCCTGTATTGTTTTTGAACCGGAATACCGGGTACGGGAAGCGGTAAAAGGACTGGAAGATTTTTCGCATATCTGGCTGCTGTGGGAGTTTTCACAGTCGATCCGTGAGAATTGGTCCCCTACAGTACGTCCGCCACGCCTGGGCGGAAATGAAAGGATGGGCGTATTTGCCACCAGATCGCCCTTCCGTCCCAATCCTGTAGGCTTATCTTGTGTGAAGCTTGAAAAGATCGATCTGGAAAGCAAAGAAGCTCCTGTACTGATCGTATCCGGTGCGGACCTGATGGACGGAACCCCCATCTATGATATCAAGCCATATCTGCCTGTGGCAGACTGCCATCCGGAAGCGCTGGGTGGCTTTGCGACGAAGGTGAAACAGCATTTTCTGCAGGTAGAGATCCCGGAAGAATGGAAGGCAAGGATTCCGGAGGATAAGCTTACTGCGTTGGAAGGCGTGCTCAGAGAGGATCCGAGGCCTGCCTACCAGAAAGATCCGGAGAGGATATACGGAATGCCTTTTGCAGGAATGGATGTTCATTTTCAGGTAAAAAACGGCATACTTACAGTATGTGAGATCACAGGATATAAAAAATCAGACAGAATTTAAAATTACCTTTGACAAACTTTTTGTGAAATGGTATTATAATAAATGAGTTAGCAAGTGCTAACTCATTATTTTAAAAGTAAAGTTAGTTTAAAATAACCTTGAAACAGTCATATAAAAGTTCAGAGATCAAAGGAGAGTGAATTATGAGCGTTGTAATTGTAGGCGGTAATGAAAGAATGGTATGTCAGTATGAGGATATCTGCAAAGGCTTCGGATGCAAGGCGAAAGTTTTTGCCAAGGAAAAAGGAGCCATGAAGAAAAAGATCGGGGTGCCGGATCTGATGATCCTGTTCACCAGTACCGTTTCCCACAAAATGGTAAACTGCGCAGTAGAAGAAGCAAAGAAAAAATCCATTCCGGTATGCCGCTGTCACACAAGCAGCGCTGCAGCTCTCGAGAACATTCTGAAGCAGTACTGTGCATAAGAAACAGGTCAGGAGATACTTTTCTCTTGTATAATTTGACTTTTTTTGCAGAAATGTTACGGAAAGGCTTGCAAAATTACAAATTATTCAATAAAATAGCCGTAGGTTTCTGTGGTAAAGCGTTGCAGTGAATGGTGAAAAGGCGGCGCTGGAAGTCGAAATTACAGGTGAGAGGTGTTATCATGAAAAAAGTTGTAAAGTTCGGTGGAAGTTCTCTTGCAAATGCGGAGCAGTTCCAGAAAGTGGGCGATATCATCCGCAGTGATGGGAGCCGCCGTTATGTAGTTCCGTCAGCTCCGGGAAAGAGATTTGACGAGGATATCAAAGTGACGGATATGCTTTATGGATGTTATGACGCAGCATCCAAAGGGGAGGATATCACTGAGAAGATCAATGCGATCAAGGCGCGATATTATGAGATCATCAAGGGACTCGGACTGAGCCTTTCTCTTGAGGAGGAGTTCAAGAAGATCGATGAGGATTTCCGTGCACAGGCAGGAATCCAGTATGCGGCATCCAGAGGAGAGTTCCTCAATGGTAAGATCATGGCTGCATATCTTGGATATGATTTTGTGGATGCAGCTTCTGTGATCCGTTTTGATAAAGCTGGTAATCTGGAAGCGGAGGAGACCAATAAACTCCTTTCCAAAAAACTCAGCAAATCCCAGCATGCGGTTATTCCGGGATTTTACGGCGCATGTGCAGATGGCACAGTAAAGACATTTTCCAGAGGTGGTTCTGATGTGACAGGTTCCCTGGTTGCAAAGGCTATCCATGCAGATATTTATGAGAACTGGACGGACGTTTCCGGTTTTCTTGTAACAGATCCGCGTATCGTTCACAATCCGGAGCCTATCGAGGCGATCACATACAGAGAGCTTCGTGAGCTTTCCTACATGGGAGCTACTGTTCTTCATGAGGATGCCATTTTCCCGGTTCGTAAAGAGGGAATTCCGATCAATATCCGTAACACAAACAGCCCGGAGGATAAAGGTACTCTGATCGTAGAGAGCACCTGTAAGAAGCCGAAATTCACTATTACCGGTATCGCCGGAAAGAAAGGCTTCTGCTCTATTAATATCGAGAAATCCATGATGAACAGTGAGATCGGGTTCGGACGCAAGGTACTTCAGGTATTTGAAGATCAGGGGATCAGCTTTGAGCATGTACCATCCGGAATCGATACCATGACTGTATATGTTCATCAGGACGAATTTGAGGAGAAAGAGCAGCAGGTTATCGCAGGTATCCACCGTCTGGTGCAGCCTGATTTTGTGGAGATGGAATCTGACCTTGCACTGATCGCAGTTGTTGGTCGTGGAATGAAATCCCAGAGAGGCACTGCAGGAAGGATCTTCTCTGCTCTTGCCCATGCAAATGTAAACGTAAAAATGATCGACCAGGGTTCCAGTGAGCTGAATATCATCATCGGTGTAGAGAATCGTGATTTCGAAAAAGCAGTCAGAGCAATCTACGATATTTTTGTTCTGACACGGATATAAACAAAATCCGGAAACGGATTTTGTTTATGAGGAAGTAGCGAAGCGGATTCCGAATATCCGATTGATATAAATCCGGAAACGGATTTTGTTTATGAGGAAGTAGCGAAGCGGATTCCGAATATCCGATTGATATAAATCCGCCGCAGTACGTGTAACATACCGTCCTGCGGCGGATTTTTTTGGAAAAAATCTAAGATTTATCTAAAAATAATACAATCAAATTCAACAGGATTTCCAAAGGAAAGACAAAGATATTGTACATTGTGTCGAAAAAAAGTTTGATATGAAATAAACAGTATTGACAAAAACTTAACTTTTGTGTAAAACTGAAATATGAAAAAATCAGAAAGGCAGGCGGTCAGCTATGGAGAAACAGATCAAACTGGATGAAAAAAGTGCACAGGAGTTTGTCAGTGCAGCCAGCAGATGTAATTTTGATATTGATGTATTTTATAACCGTATTATCATTGATGCAAAGTCGATCCTCGGACTTTTGAGTCTGGATCTGACAAAGACTCTGACAGTAAAGTGTTACGGAGAAGATGAGGATTTTAATCGTGTTCTTTCCAAGTATGCAGCAGGTTGAGAAATATGAATAAAGAAAAACGGTGATAAAAGGGCGCAGTTCATGAGAAGAAAAGCAGAACATGCGTCCTTTTTATTATGGGAAGCTTTCGGATCATATTTTATGGTATAATCCTGGTATAGCATGGAAAAAGAATAGCTGCCGGACTGGAATTCCGGCAGCTGCCGGGAGTGAAAATATGGAAAAACCAAGAGTGCGGATTTCTGTCAGAAATCTTGTGGAATTTATACTGAGGAGCGGAGATCTGGATAACAGCAGTGGGACATCCGGAGATAAGGAAGCCATGTTAAAAGGCGGAAGGCTTCACCGCAAGATACAGCGGAGTATGAAGGGCGATTATCAGGCAGAGGTTTCTCTGAAAAAAGAAAGTGAATACGACGATGTGGTCATTCAGGTCGAGGGCCGTGCAGATGGGATCTTTACAGAGGACGGAGCCGTTTATATTGATGAGATCAAGGGGACTTACGGAAATGTCCAGGCAATGGACATGCCAATACCTGTCCACCGTGCCCAGGCCATGTGTTACGGACTGATCTGGGGAGAAAAAGAAAGGATTTCTGAAATCCACATTCAGATGACCTACGCTCATCTTGAGACGGAGGAAACCAGGAGATTTCGTGAGGATTTTTCCATAGAGGAGCTTAAAGGCTGGTATCAGAAGCTTCTGGATGCCTATCACAAATGGATCGCATATTCTCTTAACTGGAAAAAAGAGAGAAATGCATCCATGAAGGATCTGCAGTTTCCGTTTCCATACAGAGAAGGGCAGCGGGATATTGTTAGTGGTGTGTACCATACGGTTTCCAGCGGGAAGACCTTATTTGTTCAGGCGCCTACCGGTGTGGGAAAAACCATGTCTGCCATTTTTCCGTCCGTGCGCGCCATCGGTGAGGGAAAAGGTGAAACACTTTTTTATCTTACCGCAAAAACCATCACAGGAACTGTGGCGCAGGAGGCATTTCACATCCTGCGGGAAAAAGGTCTGAAATTCAAGGTAACGGCGATCACGGCAAAGGAAAAGCTGTGTTTTCAGGATACTCCGGAATGTACACCGGAGAAATGTCCTTATGCAAAGGGGCATTTTGACCGGGTAAATGATGCGGTTTATGAGCTCTGGACCACTGAAGAGGTATATTCCAGAGAAGTGATCCGTGCTCATGCAGAAAAATGGCAGGTGTGCCCTTTTGAAATGTGTCTGGATCTTTCAATCTGGGTAGACGGGATCATCTGTGATTATAATTACGTGTTTGATCCCAATGTTCATCTGAAACGTTTTTTCGGGGAAAATATTTCCGGGGATCATATTTTTCTGATCGATGAGGCACATAATCTGGTAGAACGTGGCAGAGAGATGTACAGTGCCGGTATTTCCCGTCAGAGTCTGGTAGCACTTCGAAAGAAGATAAGAAAGAGGTTTTCAAAACTGGCCAGAACACTGGATAAAGCAAATCGCCAGATGATGGAACTGGAAGAGAATCTTGCGGAAACAGGAAAAGGGTATCAGGTGCTGTCCAATCCCGGAGTACTGCCGATCACATTTCTTACGATATCAGGTGAACTGGAAGAAATACTGGAGGAAAAAGAACTGGAAGAAGAACTACGCAGGGAAATACTGGAATTTTATTTTATAGTGCGTGATTTTTTAAATGTTTCAGAGCTGGTAGATGAAAATTATGTAGTATATACCGAAAACAGCGCAGAAGAAGGATTTCGTCTGAGGCTGTTCTGTGTGAACCCGGCAGAAAATCTGGGAGAATACCTGAAAAAAGGGAAAAGTGCAATTTTCTTTTCAGCTACAATGTTTCCCATGCTCTATTACCGGGAGCTTTTGACAACAGACCGTGATGCCTATGGGATTTATGTGCAGTCTCCTTTCCCAAAAGAAAACCGCAGGATTCTTATCGGCAGCGACGTAAGCAGCCGGTATACCCGGAGAAATCGTGCAGAATACCAGAAGATTGCCGGATATATTGCCAGATGTGTCTGGCAGAGGCAGGGAAATTATATGGTGTTTTTTCCGTCGTATCGTCTTATGGAAGACGTACTGCAGGTTTATGAGGAAGAATTTTCCGTAGACTGGGTGCGCTGCGTGTGTCAGACGCCGGATATGACAGAACAGGAACGGGAAGGATTTTTGGAGGAATTTCAGGAAAGGGAAGGTACCCTGGTAGGGTTCTGTGTCCTTGGAGGGATTTTTTCTGAGGGTGTTGATCTGACAGGGGAAAGTCTGATCGGGGCAGTGATCGTAGGAACCGGACTTCCCCAGATCGGCAGTCAGCGTGAGATCCTGAAAGAGTATTACGATAAAAAGAATCACTGTGGTTTTGATTATGCATATCGCTATCCGGGTATGAACAAGGTGCTTCAGGCCGCCGGGCGCGTGATCCGCACAAAAGAGGATAAAGGCGTGATATTGCTTCTGGATGACCGCTTCTGGGATCGGGATTACCAGGAAATCTTTCCCAGGGAATGGCAGGACCGTACAGGCTGCAGGCTGGATACGGTAGAAGGTGCAGTGGAGACGTTCTGGAAGAGGTTTACTTGACAGAACGGAGAAATCCGATATACTTATAGAGTCTTTATCTGGAAAATCACTGGAGGAATGTGTGGATGCCGGATCAGGACAAGAAACTGTAAAATAGGATCATAAGAAAAGTGAAAGAAGTATATGAGACGAAAAAAAATATATAAAGCATTGGCATTTTGTCTGAGCACAGTGATGCTCGCACAGCCGGTTTTTGCGACAACAGTGCAGCAGACGGCACAGGGAAGCCTTGGTTCTGTTACGGAGGAGTCCCAGATACTTCCAATTCCCGGTGAAAGCGGGAAATATATTCTGAAAAGCAATGGCTTTTACTGCCTGAATGAAGATGGAACCAAAGAAAATACTCCGGCAGTGTATTATTTTGATCATTTTGAGATCGACGGAACGGTTTTTGATGGATATTATTATCACGACGAAAGTGGTAAATTTACAGCGGGAAATTCGCATATGGTCCAGATCACCGATCTGAAGGCTCCGGCAAAAGACGGCAGCGGTGAGGAAGTTTCTTTTGACGGCTGTTATATGGTAAACAATCTGGGAAAACTCAGCGCCTCTCCACAGGTACGTTATATGGATGATCTGGTGGTGGACAAAACAACATACAACGGGCTGTATTTTTTTGATGAATATGGAAAAATGGTTACAGATCCAGGTATCCATTATCTGGAAATGAATGCTGCAGGACAGATGTTTGACGGATATTATTATTTTGGCGGAGAAAACGGCGTTCTGCTCCAGGAAGAGGGAGAGACTCCGGAGGGATTTTCCGTGGATAAATCCGGAAAAGTCGAGACGAAAGATCTGGGAATGGATGGCCTTGAGAAACGGCTTGCGGATCTTCTTGGAACCTATGAGGGTACATGGAGCGTTTATGTAAAGGATCTGACCAGTGATCAGGAGTTTGAACAGAACAGTCAGTCACTGTACTCAGCCAGTCTGATCAAAGTGTTTGTCATGGCCCAGACCTATGCCAACATGGATGCAGTCCTTCAGAATGAAGCGGCAAAAATGAAAAAAGATGTTACAGATCCGTCCGTATCCACAAAGGTCAATGACCTTCTCTGGAATATGATCACAGTCAGTGACAATGAATCTTTTAATGAGCTGGTACGTCTGCAGACAGCATCGGGTGTTTTTAAGGACGGAGCACAGGCTGTAAATGGATTTCTTGCGGAACAGAAATTTGCAGATACTTCCGTACAGCATATCTTAAGCCCGTCCTCTTCAAAGGACGTCGGCCTCGGTGGCAGGAACACCACTTCCGTAAAAGACTGCGCAGAGCTTCTTTCCCGGATCTATAAAGGAGAATGTGTATCGAAAGAAGCTTCGGAGGCTATGCTGAACCTGCTTCTGAACCAGCAGGTTACTACTAAGATCCCCAGCGGGATATCTGTGTCCGTGGAAATTGCAAATAAGACTGGAGAAACGGATACGGACCAGCATGATATCGCCATTGTATATGGAGAAAAGACTACATATATCCTCTGTGTGATGTCAGAAGACTGTAAACCTGGGGACGCAGTTTCGCATATCCGGGATATTTCCGGTATTGTTTATAATTATCTGAATATGGACCTTGACCAGGGGTGATCTGTGAGTTAGAATAAAAAACAGCTGAGCAAGATCCTGATGGATATTTCCGCCAGAGAAGTATCCGAAATGTTCATGAAAGGGGAATTCTATTATGAAGACAGTACATACAGACAAAGCACCTGCAGCAATCGGACCATACTCCCAGGCTATCATCCATGGAGATACACTTTACACATCCGGTCAGATCCCGGTGGATCCGGCAACTGGAGAGGTAGTTGGCACAACCATCGAGGAGCAGGCTGACCGTGTTATGAAGAATCTCGGAGCAGTTCTGGAAGCTGCCGGTTCCAGTTATGAGAATGCAGTCAAGACAGTATGCTTCCTTGCAGATATGAACGATTTTGCGGCATTTAATGAAGTATATGCCAAATATTTCATAAATAAACCTGCACGTTCCTGTGTTGCAGTCAAGACACTGCCAAAGAACGTTCTCTGCGAGGTAGAAGTGATCGCAGCGATCGGATGATCTGATAAAAAATCCCTGTTGTCTGATTTCAGTCAGACAGCGGGGATTTCTTTTCGTGGGGATAAAGTATTTTTCTCTGTTTTGGAGCAATCTTTTTTTGTTTTCGGGCGTTAAAACGGTAATGTTTTTTCTTGTGTAAAGTAGAGCGCTGTAGTATAATAAAACCAGTTTTTTAGGATACGTATAAAAGCTTAATAAGGATGATCGGCAAACCAGATGAAAGTCTGGGACGCAAAGCTATAGGGCCTGTAAAATGGCAGCCAGTTGCATGAAATGAGGTGCACTGTCTGGCTGGCAGTGCTTTTTTTGAGGAATGATTTATCAACAGGAGATGATCTTCCCGATATTTGTACACAGACAGTTTATGATCCAAACATCAATGACATGAGTGGATTGATAAGCTGCTGTTGATGTTAGCGGAAGTTATAAAGCAGCAAGAAAACTGCTGCAACTGTCATTCCATCTTCAAAGATTAATATTCTTAATGAAAGTTCACTGACCAAAAGTCTGTCATTTGATTTCCTGTAGGAAAGTAAATGAATATTATTTAAGGTTTGGGATAAATTGTGAAATGCAGACAAACAAGAAAAGTAAAAATATAATAGGTATTATACAGAGTTTTCTTATATTGATATTAGTAGTTCTTATTATTTTTATGATGCTTCAGATTAGTAGGCTGCAGGGGACAGCACGCGTAATAAATTATGCAGGTCTGGTACGTGGAGCTACACAGCGTGAAGTAAAATTAGAAATTACAGGAAACCAAGATGAAGAATTAATTAAATATTTGGATGATATTCTTCTTGGATTGAGATATCAGGATGGACATTATGATCTGGTAAAACTCAATGATGAAGAATACTAGGAAAAATTGCAAATCCAGAGTGATTACTGGGATAAATTGAAAACAGAAATTGAAGCAGCAAGAAACAAGGGATACGAAAATACAGACATTGTTAATATGAGTGAAATATATTTTTCGATGGCAGATGAAACTGTCTCTTCCGCAGAAAGCTATTCAGAAAAGATCGCTGTAAAGATTCGTACTATAGAGCTTTTGTCGGCACTTGATATGTTGAGTCTGGTGATATTGGTTATTATGCAGACTCTAAGGGCAATGCAGATGGCAATGCAAAACAGACTGCTGGAACAGAAAGCATTTATAGATGCCCATACTGGGCTGCCAAATAAAAATGCCTGTAATGATCTTCTTAATAAAAAAGATATAATTACAGATCCTACAGCTTGCATAATGTTTGATTTAAATAATTTAAAAACTGTAAATGATACAATGGGACATTCCGCAGGAGATCAGTTAATAATAAATTTCGCAAAGCTTTTGCGCAGTGTTATTCCAGAAAAGGATTTTGTTGGAAGATATGGCGGAGATGAGTTTATAGCAGTCATTTATCATACAAGCGAGGCGAAAATTAAGGAAATATTAAAATCCTTGAACAGAGAAAAAGACAGATTAAATAGTTATGAAAATCAAATACCAATCGACTATGCATGCGGATGGGCATTATCCTCCGATGATATGTCGTGTACAATGCAGATGTTATTGGATGCTGCAGATGCTTATATGTATAAAAATAAACAGATATGCAAGAAATATAATTAGCTTTCAGCTCAGAGTAGATAAAAGATAATAGGCGCGATCAGACGAAATATTGTTTTGCGTAGAAACACTGGAAATCCTTGAAAACAAAGGATTCTTGGTATAAGATGAAACAAGTCAAAGCACGTTATTGCGTAATAAAAAAAAATCCTGTATAATACCAAACTGTAATATTGTATCATTCAGCGGACAGAGAAATACGCTGTGAATCATTAAAGGAAGTCAGGAGGACATAAGTACATGCGAGTCGATGCGGACGATTTTGCCCGACCTTGCAGCTGCGGGAGGGAGCACCACATAGACGTTAGAGAAATTGTAATTGAATCAGGAGCTATCGGGAAACTGGAAAAGGAAATGTCAGACGGTGATCTGAAAGAATGTATTTCCCCGCTTCTGATCTGTGACACGAATAGTTACAAAGCTACAGAGGAACTGATGGAGGATATCTACGACCGGTGTCAGGTACTGATCCTGGATGCTGAAGGTCTTGAGGCAGATGAGCGTGCCGTGGAGATCGTGGAGAATTATATGGAAGAGGACATCGATCTTGTTCTTGCAGTTGGAGCGGGGACGATCCATGATCTCAGCCGTTTTGTCGCCCATCAGTACCGGATCCCTTTTGTCTCTGTGCCCACCGCAGCCAGTTCAGACGGATTTACTTCCACAGTAGCAGACATGACCTGGAATGGTGTAAAAAAAGTATTTCAGGCATCTGCGCCACTTTTTGTTTTTGCGGATACGGATATTTTTGCTAAGGCGCCTGCAAGGCTTACAGCAGCCGGGGTGTCGGATATTCTGGGAAAATACATTGCGCTGGCAGACTGGAAGATAGCAAGTATTCTTATGGATGAATACTATTGTACAGCGGTGGCAGACCTGGAAACAAAAGCGATCCGGACTGTTAAGGATAATCTGAAAGAAATTGCAGCAGGAGAGAAAGATGCATGTGAGAAGCTGATGTATGCGCTGATCCTTTCCGGACTGGCCATGCAGATGACAGGAAACTCCAGACCGGCATCCGGGGCGGAGCACCATATGGTCCACCTCTGGGATATGGAAGTGGTCAATGGTCACCTGGATGCTCTTCACGGGGAGAAGGTTTCTGCAGCAACCATGTTGGTCCTTCTGGAATATAAAAAGCTTGCAGATGCTATCCGAAGAGGAGCCTGCAGAGTGCATGCCTTTACAGACGGAGACAGAGAACTCCTGCAGGAGACCTTCGGCAGAAAAGGGATTCTTGGAGCACTTGAAAAAGAAAACACTCCGGAACTTCTGGACGATGTAAGCATAGAAACACTTTCCGGTACACTTCCGGAAATCCTTAAGATCATAGATCTTCTTCCTGCAGTTACAGATATGCAGGAGATGATGAGTATCGTCGGCTGCGTGAGCAGAGTCCGGGATATCGGATTGCCGGGAAAAGCAATTGAGGAGAGTCTCAGACTTGCACCGTATACAAGAAGAAGGTTGAGCCTTCTGAGACTTCGGAAGATGCTCACATACTGAGCAGGAACAGCTCATAAAAGGTTCTTTTGACTTGACATAAATTTCAGGAAAGGCAGTGATGAACGGTTTGATGAGAGTAGGAATGGGATATGATGTACATAAACTGACAGAGGGCAGGAAACTGATCCTTGGTGGTGTTGATATTCCCTGGGAAAAAGGTCTTTTGGGCCATTCGGATGCGGATGTTCTGATCCATGCGATCATGGATGCACTTCTGGGAGCTGCGGCTCTTGGAGATATCGGAAAGCATTTTCCGGATACAGACCCTGCATATAAGGGAATCTCCAGTGTGAAACTTCTGGTGCATGTTGCAGGATTACTGAAGGAGAATGACTATGCGATCGGAAATATCGATGCCACCATCATCGCTCAGAAACCGAAGATGGCACCATATATTCCGACGATGAGAGAAAATATCGCAGAAGCACTTGGGATTAAAATATCACAGCTGAATATCAAGGCGACCACAGAGGAAGGCCTTGGATTTACAGGGAAGGAAGAGGGAATCTCCTCACAGGCGATCTGCTCCCTGTACAGAATCGGGAAATTGGAGGAAGAGTAACATGAAGATTTTTAACACACTGACACGCAGAAAAGAGGAATTTGTACCTCTGGAAGAAGGAAAAGTAAAAATGTATGTCTGCGGACCTACGGTATACAATCTGATCCATATCGGAAATGCCCGCCCTATGATCATTTTTGATACGGTGCGCAGATATATGGAATATAAAGGATATGAAGTAAATTATGTATCCAACTTTACCGATGTAGATGACAAGATCATCAAGAAGGCCATTGAAGAGGGCGTTTCCGCAGAGGAAATCTCTACCCGTTATATCAAAGAGTGCAAGAAGGATATGGCAGATATGAATGTAAAACCTGCTACAACTGCACCCCAGGCTACACAGGAGATCCAGGGCATGATCGACATGATCCAGACTCTTATTGATAAAGGATATGCATATCCGGCAGCTGACGGGACCGTTTATTTCCGTGTAAAGAAATTCAAAGAGTATGGCAAGCTTTCTCATAAGAATCTGGATGATCTCCAGTCAGGATTCCGTTCTCTTAAGGTATCCGGTGAGGATCAGAAGGAAGATCCGTTAGACTTCGTGCTTTGGAAACCAAAGAAAGAGGGCGAGCCGTCCTGGCCGTCACCGTGGTGCGACGGACGTCCTGGCTGGCATATTGAGTGTTCTGTTATGTCCAAGAAATATCTCGGAGAAGAGATTGATATCCATGCAGGCGGTGAGGATCTGATCTTCCCGCATCATGAGAATGAGATCGCACAGAGTGAGTGCTGCAATGGTAAGATTTTTGCAAGATACTGGATGCATAATGGTTTCCTGAACATCGACAACCGCAAGATGTCCAAATCTCTCGGAAATTTCCGTACCGTTCGTCAGATCGGTGAACAGTATGATCTTCAGGTTCTCCGGTTCTTTATGCTGAACGCACATTACAGAAGTCCGCTGAACTTCAGCGCAGATCTGATGGAGGCAGCAAAGAACTCTCTGGAGCGTATCCTTGAGGCGGCAGGCAAGCTCAGCGACCGTAAAGACAATGGGGCGGCAGAGAATATTACAGAGGAAGAGCTTGCGCTTCTCAAAGAGGCAGAAGGTTTTGTTACCAAATTTGAAGCTGCCATGGATGATGATTTTAATACTGCAGATGCACTTGCGGCAATTTTTGAGCTTGTAAAATTTGCCAACACAAACGTAGACGAGAACAGCTCAAGGGAGTTTGCCGGTGGTCTTTATGAGGAACTTTTTAAGCTCAGTGATGTGCTGGGACTGAAAATCGAGAAAAAAGAAGAGATTCTTGACAAAGAGATCGAGGATCTGATCCAGGAGCGCCAGGCTGCAAGAAAGGCAAAGGATTTCAAGAGAGCAGATGAGATCCGAGATGAGCTCCTGAAAAAAGGTATCATCCTTAAAGATACAAGAGAAGGTGTGAAATGGCAGAGAGCTTAAAGAAACTGAAAGAGCTGTTTGATCTGAAAGACGCAGACCTTCGGACCTATTCGCCGCTGACGCTGGCCTATATCGGGGATGGTGTTTATGAGCTGGTGATCCGTACTATTCTTGTGAAAAAAGCGAATTGTCCGGTAAATCGTCTCCACAAAAAAGCCAGCAGCCTTGTAAAAGCATCTGCGCAGTCGGGTATGATGGAGATCCTCGAACCACTTTTGACAGAAGAAGAAAAAAGTGTATATCGAAGAGGAAGGAATGCGCATTCCGCTACTATGGCCAAACATGCCACCATGGCGGATTACCGGCGTGCCACAGGGTTTGAGGCGCTGATGGGATATCTTTACCTGAAAGAGGATTTTTCAAGGATACTGGAGCTGGTCCATGCAGGACTTGAGAAGGAGGAAGTTTAAATTGACTGAAATGATAGAAGGAAGAAATGCGGTCCTTGAGGCATTTCGTTCCGGTAAATGTGTTGATAAACTGTTTATTCTGGATGGCTGTCAGGACGGACCGGTCCGCACCATCGCAAGAGAAGCCAGAAAACATGATACCATTGTAAAATTTGTTCCAAAGGAACGATTGGATTCCATGAGCGAGACAGGTGCACATCAGGGTGTGATCGCACAGGTTGCGGCTTATGATTATTCTACAGTGGAAGATATCCTGAAAAAAGCAGAAAATAAAGGAGAGCCTCCGTTTATCATTCTTCTTGATAATATTGAGGATCCTCATAATCTGGGAGCTATCATCCGTACCGCAAATCTCGCAGGTGCTCATGGTGTGATCATTCCCAAACACAGAGCAGTAGGACTGACTGCTACGGTTGCCAAGACGTCGGCAGGCGCACTGAATTATACACCGGTTGCCAAGGTTGCTAATCTGGGACAGACTATTGATGAACTGAAAGAAAAAGGCATCTGGTTCGTATGTGCAGATATGGACGGAGAGGTGATGTACCGTCAGAATCTGACAGGACCTATTGGCCTTGTGATCGGAAATGAGGGAAATGGTGTAAGCCGCCTTGTAAAAGAGAAATGTGATTTTACTACCGCGATCCCGATGAAAGGGGATATCGATTCCCTCAACGCTTCTGTAGCAGCAGGGGTGCTTGCTTTTGAAATCGTGAGACAGAGACTGTCAAAATAAATACATCAAATACAGCCATAGCTGTTCGGAGAAAAAATGTGCCGATATAATGAGATGACGGATGAAGCTCTTATCGAAAGACTTCGTGCAGGGGAATCTGCAATTGCAGATTATCTGATGGAAAAGTATAAAGGTCTGGTCAGAAAAAAGGCTCGTGCCATGTTTCTGATAGGTGGGGACACAGATGATCTGATACAGGAGGGGATGATCGGACTGTTTAAGGCAGTCCGTGATTACCAGCCAGACAGGGAGTCGTCTTTTCAGTCTTTTGCAAATATATGTATTGACAGACAGATATATACTGCAATTAAAAGTTCAAACCGCCAGAAACATCAGCCACTGAATACTTATGTGTCTTTAAGCGACGGAGAGGCGGAGGAAAACTTCAGAGATTCCTGTGTGGAGCATGATAATCCGGAATCGATCCTGATCGACCGGGAAAATGTGGCGGCTCTCGAAAATGAAATGAAAAAGAGCCTGAGCCCTCTGGAAAACAGGGTACTGCAGTTGTATCTGGATGGAAATGGATATATGGATATTGCCCGGATTCTTGGAAAAACACCGAAATCCATTGATAATGCACTGCAGAGGATCCGTGGGAAAATTAAAAGCTATTTTTGAGAAGAGTAAATACCTCTTTCCTTTTGAATATAAAAGTATTAAAATAATATTCATAAGGAGCAGAATAAGAAAGGAGACCAAATTATGGCAAAGATCAATAAATATTGGGGACTTGTTGCAGTAGGAGCGCTTACCGCCGCAGCAGCAGGAGCTATCGCAGCACTTGTATCCAGACGATCCGTATGCGAAGAAGACTTTGAGGATGATTTCGAAGATCTTGATGATTTCAAGGATGACGAGAAGAAGGAAGAAAAAGAAGAGAAAGAAGTCTTCCAGGACTGGGACAAGACTGCATCTGAGACTGTAGAAGTTTCCAAAGAGGCAGAGGATGCTGAAGAGGCACCAACAGAAGCAGAAGAGGAAACACCTGCAGATGATGAATCGGAGGCCGAAGCGGAAGAAGAGACAGAAGCAGAAGAGACAAAGACAGAAGAGTAAAAAGAGAATCCTGCGTGCTGTGTCTGTGAGCGACAGCACACAGGATTTTTTGTGCTATAATCATGAAAATATGAATTTTTAAAAAAATAAAAATAATGTATTGACAATATGACAATCATCTGATAATATAAACAACTGTGAGCGGCACAAACGTCGCGAAACAAGCTGCTGTGGCTCAGTCGGTAGAGCGTCGCCTTGGTAAGGCGGAGGTCACGGGTTCGATTCCCGTCAGCAGCTTTTTTTGTGTCTAAAAACAGACAATTTTTTGTTTAGATACAGGTTTTGCGGGTTTCAAAAACTCCGGATTTATGATAAGATAAAACATCAGGATGATATTTAGGAGGGAAAGCAATGGAGAACGAAACAGTTTCCAAAAACTTTATTGAAAATATTATAGACAAAGATCTTGAAGAAGGCGTTTATGACACCGTGCATACACGTTTCCCACCGGAACCTAACGGCTATCTTCATATCGGACATGCGAAATCTATTCTTTTAAATTATGGATTGGCTCAGAAATACAACGGAAAATTCAATCTCCGTTTTGATGATACCAACCCTACAAAGGAGAAATCCGAATTTGTAGAGTCCATCAAGGCTGACGTGAAATGGCTTGGTGCAGACTGGGAAGACAGACTTTTCTTTGCATCTGATTATTTTGATCAGATGTATGAGGCAGCAATGAAGCTTATTAAGAAAGGCAAGGCCTTTGTCTGCGACCTGACTGCAGACCAGATCCGTGAGTACCGAGGAACTCTTACAGAGCCAGGTAAAGAGAGCCCGTACAGAAACCGTACTGTAGAAGAGAATCTTCAGCTTTTTGAAGAGATGCGTGAGGGCAAATACGGAGATGGAGAGAAGGTTCTCCGTGCCAAGATTGATATGGCATCACCGAATATGAACATGCGTGACCCGGTCATTTACCGTGTAGCCCGCATGACACATCACAATACAGGAGATAAATGGTGCATCTATCCGATGTACGACTTCGCTCATCCGATCGAGGATGCCATTGAGGGTGTGACACATTCTATCTGTACTCTGGAGTTTGAGGACCACAGACCGCTTTATGACTGGGTGGTAAAGGAACTGGAATATCCGCACCCACCGAAGCAGATCGAGTTTGCAAAGCTGTACCTGACCAACGTTGTTACAGGTAAACGTTATATCAAGAAGCTTGTTGAGGACGGCATCGTAGATGGATGGGATGATCCGAGACTAGTATCCATCGCCGCACTTCGCCGCCGTGGATTTACACCGGAGTCTATCCGTAAATTTGTAGAACTCTGTGGTGTTTCAAAGGCGAACAGTTCTGTAGATTATGCAATGCTCGAGTACTGCATCCGTGAGGACCTGAAGCTGAAACGTCCGCGTATGATGGCGATTCTTGATCCGATCAAGCTCGTGATCGATAACTATCCGGAAGGACAGGTTGAGTATCTTGAAGCTCCGAATAATATGGAGAATGAGGAACTTGGAACCAGAAAGATCCCGTTCAGTGGAGAACTTTATATTGAACGTGATGATTTTATGGCAGAGCCTCCTAAGAAATACAAACGTCTCTATATTGGAAATGAAGTTCGTCTTATGAATGCATATTTTGTAACCTGCACAGGTTATGAGGCAGATGACGACGGAACGATCCGTGTAGTTCACTGTACCTATGACCCGGAGACCAAGGGCGGAAATGCACCGGACGGACGTAAGGTAAAAGGAACGATCCACTGGGTGGAAGCATCCAATGCAGGTAAAGTTGAGGTAAGACTTTACGAGAATATCGTAGATGAAGAAAAAGGTGTTTACAATAAAGAAGATGGTTCTCTTAATGTAAATCCGAATTCTCTTACAGTAACAAGTGCCTATGTAGAGCCGGAGCTTCTGAAAGCAAAAGGTTATGACAGCTATCAGTTTGTACGTAACGGTTTCTTCTGCGCAGATATCCATGACTCCAGGGAGGGAGCACCGGTATTTAACCGCATTGTATCTCTGAAGAGCTCTTTCAAATTACCGAAAGCATAAAAACTGTCAAAAAGAATACGTAATATATGACAGCAGTACACCGTGAACAGGTATCAGGGTGTACTGCTTGTTTTGTTTTATCGTCATCAGGAATAAATGGATAAGTACAAAAGTAAGTGCTTCAAAAGAAGGCGTAGTGCTATTTCCTCCACCAATTGATATACTGGGAAAAACCAATATATTTTAAGGAGGACTTATTCTAT